>DATGAX010000258.1:0-4769 GCA_035312965.1 Acidimicrobiales bacterium | reverse complement strand
GCCCGCAGCCGCCGGATGTGGACGTCCACCGTCCGGGCCCCGCCGTAGTACTCGTAGCCCCACACCCGCGACAGGAGGGTCTCCCGGGTGAACACCTTGCCCGGATGGGTGGCTAGGAACTTGAGCAGCTCGTATTCCATGTAGGTGAGGTCGAGCGGCCGCCCGGACAGGCTGGCCTGGTAGGTCTCGAGGTTGAGGACGAGCGGGCCGTACTCGACCAGGTCGGGCCGGGTGCCCCGCCCGGTGCGCCAGAACAGGTGGGCCAGCCGGGCGTCCAGCTCTTGGCTGCGCCACGGCGTGACGCAGAAGTCGTCGAAGAGGTCCTCCCGCAGCTCCAGCTCGGACAGCTGATCGGTCGAGACGATCAGCAGCAGGGGCGAGAGCGGCATGTCCCGCTTGCGGAGCGTCCGGCACAGGGCGAAGGCCGCCTCGGGGTCGCTGTCGGCGCAGACGATGGCCCCCGACCACCCGTCATCGGGCTCCAGCCGCTCCGCGCCGTGCGGGGTCCCCACCGCTTTCCACGGGTAGCCGGCCATGTCCAAGGCCTGGGCGACGGTCGGCGGGGCAGGATCGGGAAAAAGGAGCAACGCCTCCAAGACGAACGTCCCGGACCTAGAGAGCGGTGAGGTAGCGGCGCCACTCGAACGCCGTGACCTCCGACTTGTAATCGGCCCATTCGGCCCGCTTGTTGCGCAGGAACCACTCGAAGACGTGCTCCCCGAGCACCTCCGCCATGAGCTCCGAACGCTCCATCATGTCCACCGCCTCCGACAGCGAGCCCGGCAGGGACTCGATGCCCTCCGCCAGGCGCTGGGCCGGCGACAGCTCGTAGAGGTTGGCCGCCGCCTCCAGGGGCAGCTCGTACTCCTGCTCGATGCCGGTCAGGCCGGCGGCCAGCACGGCGGCGAAGGCGAGGTACGGGTTGGCGGCCGAGTCGGGCGCCCGGTACTCGATTCGGGTCGAGTCCCGCTTGCCCTTCTTGGTGGGCGGGACCCGGACCAGGGCGGACCGGTTGTTGCGGGCCCACGAGATGTACACCGGGGCCTCGTAGCCGATGATCAACCGCTTGTAGGAGTTGACCCACTGGTTGGTGACGGCCGTGAGCTCCCGGGCGTGGCCCAGTACCCCGGCGATGAAGCGGCGCGCCACCGGGGACAGGTTGTACTCGTCGCTGTCGTCGTAGAAGGCGTTGGTGTCGCCGTCGAACAGCGACATGTGGGTGTGCATCCCCGATCCCTGCACGCCGGGCAGCGGCTTGGGCATGAAGGTGGCCATCACGCCATGGCGGGCCGCCACCTCCTTCACCACCATGCGCACCGTCATGACCGTGTCGGCCATGGTCATGGCATCGGTGTAGCGGAGGTCGATCTCGTGCTGGCTCGGGGCGTCCTCGTGCTGGCTGTACTCGACCGGGATGCCCATGTCCTCGAGCGTCAACACGGTCTCGCGGCGGAGCTGGCTGGCCAGGTCGTGTGTCGTCAGGTCGAAGTAGGAGCCGTGGTCGAGGGGCACGGGCGCCTTGCCGGCGGGCCCGTCCTGGCCGGCGAAGTAGAAGTACTCCAGCTCCGGCGCCACGAAGAAAGAGAACCCGAGGGACCGGGCCCGGTCCAGCGCCCGGCGCAGGACGTGGCGGGGGTCGCCCTCGAAGGGGGACCCGTCGAGGTTGACCACATCGCACACCACGCGGGCCACCGGGTGGCCGTCGGCCAGGTACGGGAGGAGTTGGAACGTCTTGGCATCGGGCATGGCCAGGACGTCGCTCTCCTGCACCCGGCTGAAGCCGTCGATGGTCGACCCGTCGAAGGTCATGCCCTCCTCGAGGGCGTTCTCCAGCTCGGCCGGCGTGATCTGGAAGGACTTGGCCGTCCCGAGGACGTCGGTGAACCAGAACTGGATGAAGCGGACCCCGCGCTCCTCCACGGTCCTCAGCACGTAGTCCTGTTGCCGTTCCACGGTGCCCAGGATACTTAGGCGCTCCTCCGGGCCCCGGGTCGGCCGGTACGGATGTCACACACTCGTAACACTCCCTCAGCCGCCCGGCGCCGCTCCCGTGACAAAATGTCCGGGATCATCGGCAAGGGGCCTGATCTCTTTTTCCACTGGAAACATCCCCGGCAAGGAGCAGCGCGTGACGATAAAAGCCGAGTACATCTGGATCGACGGGACGGAGCCCACCCCGTTGCTGCGGTCGAAGACCAAGATCCTGACCAAGGGCGGCACGGCCGCCGAGCTGCCGATCTGGGGTTTCGACGGCTCGAGCACCAACCAGGCGCCCGGGAAGGCGTCGGACTGCGTGCTGCAGCCCGTCTTCGTCGCCCCCGACCCGATCCGGGGGGGTGACCACCTGCTCGTGCTGTGCGAGGTCCTCCTCACGGACATGACCCCGCACCCGAGCAACACCCGGGCCCTGCTGCGTCCCGTCGCCGAGAGGTACGCCGCCCACGAGTCGCTGTTCGGTATCGAGCAGGAGTACACACTGTTCAAGGGCAGCCGCCCCCTCGGGTTCCCCCAGCACGCCGGCTACCCCGCGCCGCAGGGCCCGTACTACTGCGGCGTCGGTTCGGACGACATCTACGGCCGCCCGCTCGTGGAGGCCCACCTGGACGCCTGCCTGGCGGCCGGGCTCGGCATCTCGGGCATCAACGCCGAGGTCATGCCCGGCCAGTGGGAGTTCCAGGTCGGCCCGCTCGGGCCGCTGGAGGTCTCCGATCAGCTGTGGGTGTCCCGTTGGCTGCTGCACCGCATCGGCGAGAGCATGGACATCTCGGTGACGCTCGATCCCAAGCCCGTTCGGGGCGACTGGAACGGCGCCGGCTGCCACACCAACTACTCCACCAAGGAGATGCGGGAGTCCTACGACGCCGTCATCGCCGCCGCCGAGGCCCTGGGCAAGAACGCCGACGAGCACGTGGCCGCCTACGGCCACGGCATCGAGGACCGCCTGACCGGTCACCACGAGACGGCCCACTTCAGCCAGTTCAGCTACGGCGTCTCCGACCGCGGTGCCTCCGTGCGGATCCCCTGGCAGGTGGCCAAGGACGGCAAGGGCTACCTCGAGGACCGGCGGCCCAACGCCAACATGGACCCGTACCTCGTCACCCGCCTGATCGTCAACACCTGCTGCAGCAGCTCGGACGAGTAGCCCCGGCCGCTTCTGCAAGACTCGGAGGCCGGTGGTCGCACAGTGCGGCCACCGGCCTTCCGTGTCCAAGGGGGTAACCGTCGATGGTCGTCAGGCGTACGCCCGAGGAGGTGCTCGAGCTGGTCGGGACGGAGGGGATCGAAATCATCGATTTCCGCTTCTCCGATCTGCCCGGTCTCATGCAGCACTACTCGATGCCGGCCCACGAGCTGACCCTGGACAGCTTCGAGGAGGGGTCCGGGTTCGACGGGTCCTCCATCCGCGGCTTCCAGGAGATCCAGGAGTCGGACATGCTGCTGGTGCCCGATCCCGACACCGCCGTAATCGACCCCTTCCGCCAGCACAAGACCCTCAACCTCAACTGCTGGGTCCGCGACCCCGTGACGGGCGAGTCGTACTCGCGCGATCCCCGCTACGTGGCCAAGAAGGCGGAGGACCACCTGGTGTCGACCGGGCTGGCCGACACGGCGTACTTCGGTCCCGAGGCGGAGTTCTTCATCTTCAACGACATCCGTTTCGACCAGAACTCCCACGAGGGCTATTACCACATCGACTCGGTCGAGGGGATCTGGAACAGCGGCCGGGACGAGAAGCCCAACCTGGGCTTCAAGCCCCGCTACAAGGAGGGGTACTTCCCGGTCCCGCCCATGGACCACTTCCAGGACCTGCGGTCGGAGATGATCCTGGTGATGGAGAGCCTGGGTATAGAGATCGAGATCCAGCACCACGAAGTGGGCACCGCCGGCCAGGCGGAGATCGACATGCGCTTCGACAAGCTCCTGGCCATGGCGGACAAGCTGATGCTCTACAAGTACGTGGTCAAGAGCGTGGCCCGCATGCACGGGTTGTCGGCCACTTTCATGCCCAAGCCGATATTCGCCGACAACGGTTCGGGCATGCACGTGCACTCCTCGCTGTGGAAGGGCGGCGATCCGCTCTTCTACTCCGAGCTGGGCTACGCCGGCCTGTCCGACATCGGGCGGTGGTACATAGGCGGCCTGCTGGCCCACGCCCCGGCCGTGCTGGCTTTCGCCGCCCCCACCACCAACAGCTACAAGCGGCTGGTGCCCGGCTACGAGGCCCCCGTCAACCTGGTGTACAGCCAGCGCAACCGGTCGGCGGCGTGCCGCATCCCGCTGTACTCGAAGAGCCCGAAGGCCAAGCGGGTGGAGTTCCGCTGCCCCGATCCGTCCTGCAACCCCTACCTCGCCTTCTCCGCCATCCTGATGGCCGGCCTCGACGGCGTCCAGAAGAAGATCGAGCCGCCCGACCCGGTGGACAAGGACCTCTACGACCTGCCGCCCGAGGAGCTGGCCCAGGTGCCGACCGTACCCGGTTCGCTCGAAGAGTCGCTGCGGGCTCTCGAGGAGGACTCCGACTTCCTGCGGGCCGGCGGCGTGTTCACCGACGACCTGATAGAGACGTGGATCAGCTACAAGCGGGCCCATGAGATCGACCCGGTGCGGCTGCGGCCGCACCCGTGGGAGTTCATGCTCTATTACGACATCTAGGGGACGACCTGGACTCCCGGGTGAGGCGGACCTACCCGGCAGCCGTCGTCCTGCTCGCGGTGCTGGCAGGAGGCGGCTGCTCCTCGGGTGCGCCGAAGGTTCATCCGACCCCGTCG
>DATGAX010000257.1:0-2483 GCA_035312965.1 Acidimicrobiales bacterium | reverse complement strand
TACCTTGGAGATCAGTGAAGATTCTTCCTACCCGCGCACGATGAGCCACCTGCGGCTCGACCCGCTCACGGGACGGTGGGTGGTGGTGAGCCTCGACAGAGCGGAGCGGCCCTTCGCCTTCGTTCCGCGCTCTCTTCCGGTGGAGGCAGACCCCGACCGGGCGTGCCCGTTTTGCCCGGGCAACGAGGAGTCGACGCCGCCGGCGTTGGAGGCCTATGGGCCTTCCGGCACGTGGCAGGTACGCGTGGTGCCCAACCTGTACCCGGCCTTCAGCGGCAACGACCCGATGGTCGTGACCCATCTCGGTCCGGTCTTCACCCAGGCTCCGGCGAGTGGCGTGCACGACGTCATCGTGCTGTCCCAGGATCACAACGTGAGCTGGGCCGACATCGACGCCGACAGCTCGGCCCGGATCATGAACGCCATCCAGGCCCGGATGTTCGAGCATTCGACCCTGCCCGGGCTGCGCTACAGCCAGGCCGTGGTCAACTCCGGTCGGGAAGCCGGGGCTTCCATCGAGCACCCGCACGGGCAGCTCATGTCCATGCCCTTCATCCCCGGCGAGGCGGCCAACGAGCTGGCCGGATTCGCCCGGTTTCAGGGCAACTGTCTCTTGTGCGCCGTCATGGACGCCGAGGAAGAAGCCAGCCATCGGGTCGTCTACGCCGACGACCGGGTCATGATCATCTGCCCGTTCTGGAGCGGCACCCCCTACGAGATGCTGCTGGTCCCCCGGGCCCACGAGACCCATCTCTACGGGGCCGAGGAGGAGGACCTGGCGGCCATCGGCCGGTCCGTCCAGCTGGCTCTGGCGTCGCTGCGCAACCGCATCGGCGACGTGGCCTACAACCTGATGTTCCACTCCGCCCCGTTCCGGACTTCGGCCGACTTCCACTGGCACGTCCATGTCATGCCCAAGATCTCCACCCGGGGCGGGTTCGAGATGGGCTCAGGGGTGCTCATCAACGTGGTTCCGCCCGAGCGGGCGGCCGACGACCTGCGCTCCACCTTCGCCGCCCACGCCTGACGGCGCCCCTGCAGCAGGGGCTAAGGCTTGGTGGTAGACGTCGTCGCCGCCGCCTTGGTGGTAGTCGTCGTCCGGGGCTTCGTGGTCGTCGTTTGGGGCTTGGAGGTGGTCGTGGTGGGCGCCGCAGTGGTGGTCGGCGCCGCGGTGGTCGGAGGCGGCGCGGGCGGTGGCGTCGGGACGATCACCGGGTTGCTGCTGATGGTGGTGGGCGTGGTCGACGTGGTCGACGGGACGCTCGACGCGGCCAGCGTGGCGACCTTGGCCGGGGCCCACTGGCTCCAGGCCGGGCCGGACCAGTCCATGACGCCGTGGTCGCCCACCGCCGCCGGCCGAGGGCTGCCGGTGACCTCCACCACGTCACCGACCCGGCTGAAGTTGTAGAAGGTCATGGCATGCGGGGTGCTCAGGTTGACGCACCCGTGCGAGACGTTCGTCACGCCCTGGGACCCGACCGACCAGGGCGCGGCGTGCACGTACTCCCCGCTGTCGGAGATGTGGACGTCGTCGTAGACATACTCGTCGTACCCGTTCGGGGAGTTGACGGGGATGCCGACCGTCGACGAGACCATGTGCACCACCGTCTCCCGGTCGAGAACGATGTGCATCCCGTCCATGGTCGGGTACTGGGGCCGTCCCCCGCTGATCGGGAACGAGTAGATGGTCGCGCCGTTGATGCTGACGGTCATCAGCTCCGACTGGAGGTTGGCATAGGAGATACGGGCGTCGCCGATGGCGAAGGTGTCGAGCACGGAACCGGCCGTCCACACGCCGCCTCCGAGATCGATGCCGTCGAGGTTGCCGGTGACCTGCACGGTCTCGTGGGCGGGCCAGAACGCCTTGGGCCGGAAATGCAGCTCGTGGGCGCTGAACCAGTACCAGCCCCCCGGCACCGGCTTGGTCATGGCGACCACCAGGCGGGACTCGATCGCCTTCTGGGCCGCCGCGGCGGTGATGTCGCGCTCGAACCGGACGACGATCGGCTGCCCCACTCCGACCGTCGTGCCCTCGGTCGGGAACAGTGAGGCGGTGGCGACCGCGGCCGGGGTCAGGGTGGAGAACGACGAGGAATTGGTGACCGAGGTCCCGTCCCGGGTCACGGTCGCCGTGACGTGGTAGGTCGTCGAGCCGGCCAGCCCGCCGCTCGAGTGCCAGGCCCCGGTGGCCGCCGCCACCGCCCCGGGGATGACGACGCCCGATGAGCCGGTGACCTTGACCGACGAGACGGTCCCGGCGGAGTCCGACACGGTGATGCCGGTGTCCAAGGGAACGTTGGCGGCGCCGGCCGCCGGGGTCACGTGCAGGGCGGCGAGCAGCTGAGCCTGGGTCGAGCGCACCGCGGCAGCCTCGGCCGCGGCCTGGGCCCGGGCCTCGGCGGCGGCGTGGGCCAGTTTCGATGCGGCCGACGGGCCCCGGGTGGCGGCGTACGCGATGGCGCCGCCGGCCGCCCCGAGCACGA
>DATGAX010000256.1:0-3177 GCA_035312965.1 Acidimicrobiales bacterium | reverse complement strand
CCCGGTCGTCGCCAGCTCCACGGGTTCCAGCACGCCGTCCGGCTAGTGAACCTGAGCCGGGACCAGCTGCAGGAGCACCTCCAGGGTCCCGGTGCGGCCCAGGCGGGCTACTGCGAAGCTCGGGTCGGGTATGTGCCAGTCGGAGAAGCGGATGGGTATCTCGGCGTTCACGTCGAGGGTGGTGGCTGACAGGCGCTCGGCCTGCAGGGTGAAGGTGATGGGCCGCCGCACGCCCCGCAGGTCGAGGTCGCCGGTGGCCGCCTCGGTGACGACCTGTCCTACGGCCGGCACCGTGCCGAGCTGTATCGGCGATGTCAGCCGGAACGAGGCCGTCGGATGGTCGGCGGTGTCCATGATGAAGCCCCGGAACTGGGCATCGCGCGAACCCTGGTCGGAGTGGACGCTGGCCAGATCCACAGTGAAGTCGGCCGCCGTCACGACCGTGCCCGATATGGCCAGGCCGCCGTGGACCCGCGCCGTCCGGCCCACCGCGGTATGCGTCTGGCCGAAGAGGATCTCGTCCACCCGGTAGCCGGCCAGGGATCCAGCGGAAGCCACCCACGTGCCCGTCACGGGGCCCGGCTGCGGCGGGCCGGCCGGCACGTCCGACGCGGGCGGGAGGTGCAGGCGGCTCGGTGCCGAGCCGTCGATCACGTCGAAGAACAGGTAGGGACCACCGATGAGCAGCACGGCCGTCAAGGCCAGGGCCACGGCCACCCACTTGAGCGGGTAGGTGCGCCCGATGGGCCGCCGGGGCGCCTGCCTCCGGCGGCTCGGCGGGCGGCGAGCAAGGGGCGGCGTGGACATCTTCCTCCTATCCAGTATCGGCTCCGGACCGGCCGTTCGGCCACACGCGGCTGACTTCCGGCTGGCTGTGCCCAATGACACATAGACCGCCAATCGGTCATTTTGTAATATCTCCCCAACTGGAAGCGGGCTGATAAGGCCAGCAGCTCGGGGCACCAGAACACTCCTAGGGGGTAAATCCGTGTTTCACCGTAAGGCGGTTGACCGCGCTCTGGCACTGGTCGGTTCACTGTTCGCCACGACCGGGCTGGTCGCCACGTCGGTCGTGATAGGGGGAGTGGTAGCGCCGGAGCCCGCCTCGGCCAGCACCCCGCCACCAGGGCAGGCCGGGTCCCTGGACGCCAGTTGGGGCAGCGGCGGTGTCGCGACGCTAACGGTCAGCGGGTTCACGAACCTGACGCCGTCCAACCGGGTGGTCACCCTGGCCAACGGCGATGTGGTGTTCGCCGGCGTGCAGCGGGGGCTGGCCGGCAGCGCCGTGGTCGTGGCGCTGACCCCGGCGGGCGCGCTCGATTCGGCCTTTGGCACCGGAGGCGTGGTACGCACCGGACTCGGCTCCGGCGCCGCCAACGACTCGATCTCGATCGCCCTGCAGAGCACCACGGGTGACATCCTCGTAGGTACGTCTGAGACGTCGGGCTCGGCCTCGTTGGGCGTGGTCGAGCGGCTCACGCCGGCCGGCGCGCTCGACGCCACCTTCGGCACCGCCGGGCGCACCGCCCTGGCCAACGGCTACACCGGCGTGACGAGCCTCATCTCCAACGCCGCCGGCGTCATCGACCTGGCGTCGCGTCAGGCCAACAACGGCGACGATCCGCCGGTCATCCAGCTCAAGGCGTCCGGCTTGCTCGACACCTCGTTCGGCGCCTCCGGGTACGGGGCGGTCGACACCGAGTTCCCGCCCGCGGTGATCGCCGATCTGGCCTTCGGGACCGGAGGGCAGATCGTGGCCACCGGGACGGCCGTGGTGGCGGGCGTGACGCACACGTTCGTCGGTCGCCTGACCAGCGCCGGGCAGCCCGACAACACCTTCGGATCGTCCAGCATCGCCATGTTCAACATCTCCGGCGCGTCGATCGCCGACGCGCCGGCCGCGGTCGCGGTCGACGGTTCCAACCGGATCCTGGTGACCGGCACGACCACCACGTCCCCTACCTCGGTCTTCGCCCTCCGGACCACGTCGGCGGGCGCCCCCGATGGCAGCTTCGGCACGAGCGGCGTTTCGTTCAGCACCTACGACGGCGTACTCGGCTCGGGCGGGGCGGTGACCGTCGACCCGGCCGGCCGCTACTTGGTGGCGGGCGGGACGGCGGCCTCTGGGTCCGGCGCCAACGCCCTCGGGCTCGAGCGCCTGACGTCCGGATCGAGCCCGTTCGACAGCTCCTTCGGCACGACCGCCCATCCGGGCCGCGAGAGCATCGCCTGCCCGTCGGGAGCCGGAGCGGCCAGCGCCTTGTCGCCCGGCGGAGGCCTGCACCCGATCGTCGCCGGCAGCTGCAACGGCTCCCTGGTCATTGCCCTGCTCAACTCGGGAACGATCAGCAACCTCACCATGACGGCCCTGACCCCGCAAGCGCCCGCCGGCCACGGGACGGTTCCTTTGTCCTCCATACCCAACACCGCCATAACGGGCACCGACCCCAACGTGACCGGGGCGCCCGGCTTCGGCCTGCCCGGCTTCGGGCTCCCCGGCTTCGGCCTGCCCGGGTACTACGACCCCCTCACGTCGTCGCCCCTCATCGACCCGGCGGTCGACCAGGTCCCCCTCACCTCGATCCCTCTGTCGCCGCCGGCCTCGGGGACGGGGCCGACCAGCTGGGAGGCCGCCCTGGCCGGCACCCCGCTCGACGGGATCCCGACCCAGAGCATCACGCTGGCCCAGGTGCTGGCCCTCAACCCCCGCCCGGCATCGCTTTCGGGCATCACCCTGGCCGACATCGCCCTCAGCGGCAGCACCCTGATGAAGGTCAGCCTGGGCGCCTTCCTGCTGGGCACCACGCCCGTGTCGAGCCTGCCCACCCCCGCCGGCTCGTCGTCGTGGTGCGCCTTCCTGGCCGGCCAGCCCGACAACTGCACCACCAACTCCGCGGGCACGGCCCAGAGCCTGATCGACCTCGAGCTGGGCGGCGACTCGCTCCAGAGCTACTACTCCGGGACCCCGGTCAACCTGGTCGGCCTGGCGGTGCAGAACTCTCCACTGACCTACCTGCCCATCCAGAACATCGACATGTCCCTGACCAGCCTGGGCCAGGTGGCCACGACCGCCCTCAAGACGCCGGCGACGTTCCTCAACTGCACGCCGTCGTCCACCTCCTCCTCGTGTGACACCCTTTTCGACGCCCAGAAGCAGAGCAACCTGGCCGTCACCGC
>DATGAX010000255.1:0-2335 GCA_035312965.1 Acidimicrobiales bacterium | reverse complement strand
CGCCTGGGCGGCAGCCTGGCCCTGGTGGCGGCGCTGGCCGCGGTCGGGGTGGCGCTGGCCGAGGTCGGTCGGGTGGTCGCGGCGGGGCGGTCCGTGGCCCGGTCGCCGGCCGCCGGGCCGTCCCGGGCCGTGCGTCCTGGCGGGGCCGCCGCAGTGGCCGCCGCAGTGGCCGCGGCGGTGGTCGCCGCGGTGCTGCCGGTCGCCGGCATCCTCTCCCCTTCGGGGGCGGGGGGCCACCTGCCTGCCATCCGGGTGGGCCTGGTCCAGGGCGGCGGGCCGCGGGGCACCCGGGCCATCAACACCGACCCGCAAGTGGTGTTCGACCGCCATCTCGCCGAGAGCAGCCGCCTGGCCGGCCCCCTCGACCTCGTCGTGTGGCCCGAAGGGGTGCTCCAGAGCCACTCCGACTTCACCCAGACGGTCGACGCGGCCGACATCGCCGCTCTGGCCGCGGCCCACCAGGCGACGGTCATCGTGGGGGTGGAGCAGGACGTCGGCCGGACGCACTACCTCAACATGGTCGTGGCGTGGGAGCCCTCCGGCCGGATCGGGGGCCGCTACGTCAAGAACCACCTCGTCCCCTTCGGGGAGTACGTGCCGTACCGGTCGCTCATCGACAAGCTGTTCAACCTGGCCGACGTGCCCCTGGACGGCATTCCGGGCCACAGCTCGGGTCTGCTGCGCACCCCGGCCGCCCCGGTGGCGGTGATGATCTCGTACGAGGTGTTCTTCGACGAGCGGGCCCGGGGCGGGGTGCGGGCCGGCGGCCAGCTCCTCGTCGTACCCACCAACACCGCGTCGTACCGCAGCACCCAGGTCCCCACCCAGGAAGTGGCGGCGGACCGCATCCGGGCGTGGGAGACCGGCCGGTGGCTGGTCCAGGTCACCCCGACCGGGTACACCACGGTGGTCGGCCCGACCGGCTCGGTGGAGCGGCGCAGCCGCCTGGGCGCGGCAGCCGTCGAGGAGGCGACCGTGCCACGCGGCACGGGGCTGACCGTCTACGACCACATCGGCGACGGGTGGGTGGCGGGGGTGGCACTGGCCGGGTGGCTGGCCGTCGTGGCGGTGGCGGCACGCGCCCGCCGGCGGGTTCGGCCAACGGGCGCGCCGTGCGATGAATCAGCCTGAAAGGCGTCGACCGGCGGCGCCTTCGGTTTGACCCTGGGGGCCCCGGTGGGCCAGGATTTGAGGCTTATGGTCGGCACGGACGGGCACCGGCGGGACCGGGACGGCCTGCGTGTCGCCCTCCTCGTCTACCGCGGCAACCCCCACTCCGGCGGCCAGGGCGTCTACACGCGTTACCTGGCCCGCGAGCTGGTCGACCTCGGCCACGAGGTGACGGTCTTCGCCGGCCAGCCGTACCCGGTCCTGGACGAGGGCGTGGGCTGGGTCCCGGTGCCCAGCCTCGACCTGTACCGGCCCGACGACCCGTTCCGCATCCCCCACCCCCGCGAGTTCAAGAGCCGCTACGACGTGGCCGAGTTCGCCCTCATGTGCACGGCCGGGTTCCCCGAGCCCCGGACGTTCAGCTGGCGGGTGCGCAAGGAGCTGGCCGCCCGCAAGGGCCAGTTCGACGTGGTGCACGACAACCAGACCTTCGGCACGGGCCTCCTCGGCGTCATGGAGGACGGCCTACCGCTGCTCGGTACGTGCCACCACCCGGTGACGGTGGACCGGATGCTCGACCTCAAGCACGCTCCCACCTGGCGCCGGCGCCAGCAGCTTCGGCGCTGGTACGGGTTCCTCAAGATGCAGATCAAGGTGGCCCGGCAGATCCCCCGGATCCTGACGGTGTCCAGCTCGTCGAAGCGGGACATCGTGGACCAGTACGGCATCACGGACCAGCAGCTCGAGGTGGTGCCGATCGGGGTGGACCAGAACCACTTCCGCCGCCGCCCGGAGATCGCCCGGGTGCCGGGCCGCATCATGACCACGGCCAGCGCCGATGTGCCGTTCAAGGGCCTGCTGCCGCTGGTGGAGGCGGTGGCCAAGGCCCGGACGGAGCGGCCCGACGCCCACCTGGTGGTGGTCGGGAAGCTGCGGGAGGAGAGCCCGGTGGCGGCGGCCATCGAGCGGCTCGGGGTATCGGACGCGGTGCGCTTCGAGTCGGGGATCACGAACGAACGGATGATCGAGTTGTACGCCGAGGCGGAGGTGGCGGTGGTGCCGTCGCTCTACGAGGGATTCTCGCTGCCGGCGGTCGAGGCGATGGCGTGCGGCGTGCCGCTCGTCGCGACGACCGGAGGCGCGCTCCCAGAAGTGGTCGGCGTCGACGGCGAAACCGGGTTGTTCGCGCCGCCGGGAGACGCCGGCGCGCTCGCGGCCGCGTTGC
>DATGAX010000254.1:0-2581 GCA_035312965.1 Acidimicrobiales bacterium | reverse complement strand
CACCACGAGGGCCGTCGTCCGCACGGTCACCACGCCGAGCAGCCAGGTGCAGGACCAGGGGGTCCGGCGCAACTGGCACCTGGATGACCATGGTCCGTCGGTGAACGGCAAATACACGATCCAGGTCACCGCCCGAAGTGCCGGACAGGCCTGCGGCCTGCTGACCGGTTGTTCGGCGGATCCGGCCAAGGAAGTGGACTACGAGCTCTACCAGGACGCCAACGCCAAGCGCTGGCGTGCGCTGTACGTCAACAATGACGTCGCCGACCCGACCGGGGTGAACAGCACCTTCGATCCGGCCACGAACAGGATCAACGTGACCTGGGCCGCCAACCCGGAGCCCGACGTCTCGTACCTGGTCCAGGAGAAGGTCGGTGACGGGAAGTGGAGCGCCGGCGTCGCCGTGCCCGGCACCGCCACGAACTACGTCAAGACCGTCGACCAGCCCGGGAAGTACCAGTACCAGGTGGCCGCCGTGCGGCCCGCCCCGACGGCCGACAGCGGGAAGGGCGCCTCGGCGACCAAGATGTCCGGCTACGTCGCCGCCTCGGCGGTCACCGTCGACCAGGTCGCCCCGCCGACCACCGCCCCGAGCCCCAACGGCCCGGACGGGACGATCGACACCAGCGACGCCGGCGTCAACCTGCCCACCAACGGCGCGCCGTCGACCACGGCCCCCGGGTCGCACGTCGCCGGCGCCGTCAAGGGCGCGGTGGCCGTCGCCGGCCGCTCCGGCGGCGGGTCGGGCGGGTCCCGGCCCGGCTCGGCCGGCCAGCCGACCGGGTCGACGGCGGCGGCCGGCGGTGAGGCCGAGGGCGAGGGCCCCGACGCCGGGTTCTCGTCGACACTGCCCTACCAGCAGACGCAGGACGGGTCGGCCGACGGCCTCGGCAGCGGCGACGGCGAGGTCGACAGCATGAGCCCGCTCGTCAAGGTGCCCCGCCCCCAGGACGCTCGGTCGCTGTTGATCCCCCTGGCCGGTGCGCTGGCCCTGTTCGTCCTGGCCATGCAGGGCATGGTCCTGCTCCGGCGCCGGCCGGCAATGTCCACCATGGAGGACGATTTCGACGACTGGATGGGCTTCTGACGCCCCAGCCGTAAGCACAGAACAAAAGAAGAGGGCCCGGGATCACCCGGGCCCTCTTCTTTTTGTCCCTTTCGTGGACTATGGCAACAGCAGTACCTTTGGACCGCAGACACCGGGTGCCTCCCACAACCGCTCGGGGTGATCAGATGTCGACTAGCCGCGCGACTTTGCCCCCTTTGGGCCTTCTCGCGTCATAGCTCAGGGTTTGTAACGTCAATGAACTAGTCTTTACGTTTGTGGCGTTATAGGACTACTGTTAACAATCGTCACAAGCGTAGTCATCCGGCTACGTCAGGTAAGAGAGGAGCTGAGGATGCGCAAGATCCACTCGCTGGGGTTGGTCGGCGCAGTGGCCCTGGTGCTCGCAGCTGTCGTCGCGCCCGCAGCGAATGGTGCTGTTACCCGGGTCGAGACCGATCAGTTCAGCGGCGTAGCCAGTGCCCAAGCGCTTGACCTTTCCCTGTTAGGCCGTCAACTGACCTTCGGGATTGCGTCCGCGGACAGCGCGGCCAACGTCGTCAACAACACGCTGAACCAGAAGGCCTCCGGCATCGGGACGCTGCTCAGCCCCAAGACCGCCATCACCGCGGCCCAGGGTGACAAGCCCGCCGATGGCGGCCGGGCCTGCTTCCAGCCCCCGCTCGGTGAGGCGCTCAGCGGCGCCGGCCTGCCAGCCCTGCTCGTAGGCGAGGCCGCCTGCGGCGAGGCCCGCACCAAGGGTGACGTCTCCTCCTTCGAGGCCATCGGGACCGGCACCGTGGCGAGCCTGCGGCTCAACGCCACTCAGATCCTGAAGCCCGCTCTCGACGCCCTGAAGCCGGTACTCGACACCGTGGCCGCCACCCCCGTCGGCGACCTCCTCAAGGCCACGGACGCTCCGGCCAAGACGGCCGTCACGACCCTCAACGGCCTCCTCGGCAGCCTGCTCGGCCAGGGCAGCGTGGTCCTGCCGACGCTCGAGCCGTCCCAGACCGTGAAGGACGTCGTCAACCGCCTGGAGGACTCCGACCTCCTCCGGGTCAACATCGGGAACGCCATCGCCAAGAACACCGGCACCGCGACGAACTTCACCTCGGAATCGCTGGCCCAGGGCGGCACGATCGAGGTGCTCCCCGCCTTCCGGGGCCTCGGCCTCCCGCCGCTCCTCAAGATCACGACCGGCGAGTCCGGCGCATCCGTCACCTACGACCGTGACAAGGCCGCCGGCCTGGGCTCGGCCAAGAACACGCTCGTCCGCATCGAGAGCGAGCTCCTGCCGACCCTCGGCCTCGGCCAGCTCGGCGTGGCCGGCGTCAAGCCCCTCGAGACCCTGACCAGCACCCTCGGCATCAAGTCGGGCCCCGGGTTCGTCGAGCTGGCCCCCGGCCAGAACGTGACGCTGTTCTGCGACGGCGCCCTCGGCGTTCTCGGCGCCCTGTGCACCGAAATCTCCGTCGGCACCCCGAAGGAGACGAAGCTCCCTGACGGCAGCGTGAAGGAAGAGTCCGCCGCCGT
>DATGAX010000253.1:0-9576 GCA_035312965.1 Acidimicrobiales bacterium | reverse complement strand
AAGCAGAGAAGGCCCGCCGCCGCCAGCAGCTGAGGGAGGTCGCCCCGCTCCTGCAGGACCGGGAGGAGATCGAGAGCCTGGCCGCCCAGGCCGACGCCGATCTGGCCGCCGACAGCAAGGCGCTGCTCGATGGTTTCGCCCGCACCGCGACGGAGGTGCGGGAGCTGACCCGGGAGTCGCTGTCGGGGACGGCGGTGCCCCGGGTGGCGCTGCCTCGCCACCGCGACGATGGCGAGCTGCTGCGCTGGCTCCGGAGCGAGCACCTGCCGGGCCGCTTCCCGTACACCGCCGGCGTCTTCGCGTTGAAGCGGGAGGGGGAGGACCCGGCTCGCATGTTCGCCGGGGAGGGAGACGCGTTCCGTACCAACCGAAGGTTCCACCTGCTGGCCGAGGGCCAGCCGGCCACCCGCCTGTCCACCGCCTTCGACAGCGTGACGCTGTACGGGTTCGATCCCGATCGGCGGCCGGACATCTACGGCAAGGTCGGCAACTCCGGGGTGTCGATCGCCACCCTCGACGACATGAAGGTGCTCTACGACGGGTTCGACCTGTGCGATCCGACCACGTCGGTCTCCATGACCATCAACGGTCCCGCTCCCACCATCCTCGCCATGTTCTTCAACGCCGCCATCGCGCAGCACCCGGAGCTCGAACCGTCCGAGGTGCTGCGCCGGGTGCGGGGCACCGTGCAGGCCGACATCCTCAAGGAGGACCAGGGACAGAACACGTGCATCTTCTCCACCGAGTTCTCGCTGCGGGTGATGGCCGACATGCAGGAGTGGTTCAGCGCCAACGCGGTGCGGAACTTCTACTCGGTGTCGATCAGCGGCTACCACATCGCCGAAGCAGGGGCCAACCCCATTTCGCAGCTGGCCTTCACCCTGGCCAACGGCTTCACCTACGTCGAGTCCTATATGGCCCGCGGGATGGACGTCGACGACTTCGCCCCCAATTTCTCGTTCTTCTTCTCCAACGGCATGGATCCGGAGTACACCGTGATCGGGCGGGTGGCCCGGCGGATCTGGGCCGTGGCCATGCGGGACCGCTACGGCGCCAACGCCCGATCGCAGAAGCTCAAGTACCACATTCAGACGTCGGGCCGCTCCCTCCACGCCCAGGAGATGGCGTTCAACGACATCCGGACGACGTTGCAGGCCCTGTGCGCCATCTACGACAACGCCAACAGCCTCCACACCAACGCCTACGACGAGGCCGTCACCACCCCGACCCCCGATTCGGTGCGGCGGGCCCTGGCCATCCAGCTGATCATCAACAAGGAATGGGGCCTGGCCCGCAACGAGAACCCGCTGCAGGGCAGCTTCGTGGTCGAGGAGCTCACCGACCTGGTCGAGGAGGCGGTGCTGGCCGAGCTGGAACGCCTGAGCGAGCGGGGCGGTGTGCTCGGCGCCATGGAGACCGGCTACCAGCGGGGCCGGATCCAGGACGAGTCGATGTTGTACGAGGCGGCCAAGCACGACGGGACGCTGCCCATCGTCGGGGTCAACACCTTCCGCAACCCGGCGGGCGATGCCGTGCCGGGGCACCTCGAGCTGGCCCGGTCGACGGACCAGGAGAAGGAGGGCCAGCTGGGCCGCCTGGCCGCCTTCCACGCCGCCCACGCCTCGGATGCGCCGGCCGCCCTGGCCCGCCTTCAGGAGGCGGCGCTGGGCGGGGACAACGTGTTCGCGGTGCTGATGGACGCCGTCCGTTCGTGCTCGCTCGGCCAGATCACAGACGCTCTCTTCGAGGTCGGCGGGCGCTACCGGCGCAACGTCTAGATACCTGACTAACCTGGTAAAGAATGTCGGCCGCTTACGAGCTCTCCCACCTGCGCGCCCTCGAGGCGGAGGCGGTGTACATATTCCGTGAGGTGGCCGCCGGCTTCGAGCGCCCGGTGCTGCTCTTCTCCGGGGGCAAGGACTCGGTTGTGATGCTGCACCTGGCGGCCAAGGCGTTCTGGCCCGCCCCGCTCCCGTTCCCCGTGATGCACGTCGACACCGGGCACAACCTGCCGGAGGTGATCGAGTACCGGGACCGGACCGTCGCCCGCATGGGGGTGCGCCTGGTGGTGGGCTCCGTGCAGGAGGACATCGATGCCGGCCGGGTGGTCGAGGAGACCGGTCCCCGGGCCAGCCGCAACCGCCTGCAGACCGCGACCCTCCTGCGTTCCATCCGGGAGGGTCGCTACGACGCCGTGTTCGGCGGGGCCCGCCGCGACGAGGAGAAAGCCCGGGCCAAGGAGCGCGTCTTCTCCTTCCGAGACGAGTTCGGCCAGTGGGATCCGAAGAACCAGCGGCCCGAGCTGTGGAACCTCTACAACGGAGCCCACCGCAAGGGGGAGCACATCAGGGTGTTCCCGCTGTCCAACTGGACGGAGCTGGACATCTGGCAGTACATCCTGGAAGAGGAGATCGAGCTGCCCTCGCTGTACTACGCCCACCGGCGGGAGGTCTTCGAGAGGGACGGGATGCTGTTGGCGGTGTCGCCCTTCGTCACCGTCCTGCCGGATGAGGAGGTGTTCGAGGCGACGGTCCGGTTCCGGACCATCGGCGACGCCACCTGCACCGGCTGCGTCGAATCCGCCGCCTACGACGTGGCGTCGGTCGTCACCGAGGTCGCCGCCTCCCGCCTCACCGAGCGGGGCGCCACCCGGGCCGACGACCGGATCTCGGAGGCCGGCATGGAGGATCGCAAGAAGGAGGGTTACTTCTAGGTGTCCGAGCTGCTCAGGCTGGCCACGGCGGGGAGCGTGGACGACGGGAAGTCGACGCTGATCGGCCGCTTGCTGTTCGACTCGAAGTCCATATTCGCCGACCAGCTGGAGGCGGTGGAGCGCACATCGCGCGACCGCGGCGACGAGTACACCAACCTGGCGCTGCTCACCGACGGCCTGCGGGCCGAGCGGGAGCAGGGCATCACCATCGATGTGGCCTACCGGTACTTCGCCACGCCCCGGCGGAAGTTCATCATCGGCGACACCCCGGGGCACATCCAGTACACCCGCAACATGGTCACGGGTGCTTCGACCGCCGACGTGGCCCTGATCCTCATCGACGCCCGTCACGGCGTGCTCGAGCAGTCCCGGCGCCACGCCTTCATCGCCGCCCTGCTCGGCATCCCGCACCTCGTCGTCTGCGTCAACAAGATGGACCTGGTCGGCTGGTCGAGGGACCGCTTCGAGGAGATCAAGGAGGACTTCCGGGCCTTCGCCATGAAGCTGGAGGTCCACGACCTGGTCTTCATCCCGGTATCTGCGCTGCTCGGCGACAACGTCGTGGACCAGAGCGCCAACCTGGACTGGTACGACGGCCGCCCCCTGCTGCACCACTTGGAGAACGTGCACATCGCGTCGGACCGCAACCTCATCGACGCCCGGTTCCCGGTGCAGTACGTGATCCGGCCGCAGTCGGGGACCGACCACGACCTGCATGACTACCGGGGCTATGCCGGAACCGTGGCCGGCGGGGTGTTCAAGGCCGGGGACGAGGTGGTGGTGCTCCCGTCCGGCTTCACCTCACGCGTGGCCGAGATCCGGGGCCCGGGCGGATCGATCGAGGACGAGGCCTTCGCCCCGCAGGCGGTGACGCTCACCCTGACGGACGACATCGACATCTCGCGCGGCGACATGATCTGCCGCCCGAACAACCGGCCCACCGTGGGCCAGGACATCGACGCCATGGTGTGCTGGTTCTCCGAGCGCTCGACCCTCACGCCGGGGTCGCGCTACATCGTCCGGCAGACCACGCGGGCCGTTCCGGCCACGGTGGAGCTGCTCGAGTACCGGCTGGACATCAACTCGCTGCACCGTGACGAGGCGGCCGACCGGCTCGACCTCAACGAGATCGGCCGGGTCCGGTTGCGGACCCAGGCGCCGCTGATCTTCGACCAGTACCGCCGCAACCGGTCCACCGGGTCCCTGATCCTGGTGGACCCGGCGACCAACAACACCGTGGCGGCCGGCATGATCGTCGGCGGCGAGCAGGCCCGGGTGACGGCCAACGTCACCTGGCACGAGAACGCGGTGGACCGGTCGAAGCGGTCGGAGACGGGAGCCACCATCTGGTTCACCGGGCTGTCCGGGTCCGGCAAGTCGACGGTGGCGGTGGAGGTCGAGCGCCTGCTCGTGGAAGCCGGGCGGGCCGCCTACCTCCTCGACGGCGACAACCTGCGCCACGGCCTCAACGCCGACCTCGGCTTCGGGGCGGCCGACCGGGGCGAGAACGTCCGCCGGGTCGGGGAGGTGGCCAAGCTGTTCGCCGACGCCGGCCTCGTGTCGGTGGTGTCCCTCGTGTCGCCGTACCGCTCGGACCGCAACCGGGTACGGGCCGCCCACGAGGCCGCCGGCCTGCGCTTCTTCGAGGTGTTCGTCGACACGCCGCTGGACGTCTGCGAGGCCCGGGACCCGAAGGGGCTGTACGCCAAGGCCCGGGCCGGCCAGATATCCGGCTTCACCGGGGTCGACGACCCCTACGAGGCGCCGGACAGCCCCGATCTGGTGCTCCGGCCCGGTCACGGGGGCCCGTCGGCCATGGCCGATCTCGTCCTCGGACTGCTCGAGGTCTGATGGCGGGCGACGCCCGGTTGGCGGCGGGCATCGCGGTGGCAGCGGGGGACCTGCTGCTCGAGCTGCGGGCCGGCGACCTGACCGGCAAGGAGCTCGGGGCGGCCGGCGACCGCCGCTCCAACGAGCTGATCCTGCGGAGGCTGGAGGCGGAGCGACCCGGTGACGCCGTCCTCTCCGAGGAGTCGGCCGACAGCCCGGCCCGCCTGGCGGCCGAGCGGGTGTGGATCGTCGATCCGCTCGACGGCACCCGGGAGTACGGCATGCCGGGCCGGGCTGACTGGGCCGTCCACGTGGCGCTCTGGGAAGCAGGCCGCGGTATCACCGCGGCGGCGGTGGCCCAGCCCGCCCTGTCCGCCGTCTACGCCTCCGACGAGGGGTCGCCCGTCGCCTCCGAGGCGCGGGACCAGCCGGTGATCCTGGTGAGCGACAGCCGGCCCCCCGATTTCGCCCCCGCGGTCGCTTCGGCCGTCGGGGGCGAGGTCCGACCCCTGGGGTCGGCCGGAGCCAAGGCCATGGCCGTGCTGCGGGGCGAGGCCGACGCCTACCTGCACGCCGGGGGTCAGTGGGAATGGGACTCGGCGGCTCCCGTCGGGGTGCTGCAGGCGGCCGGTTTCCACACGTCCCGGATCGACGGGTCGGAGCTGCTGTACAACCAGGCCCATCCGTACCTGCCCGATCTGCTCATGTGCCGGCCGGAGCTGGCCGGCCCGCTACTGGAGGCGCTCCGGCCGTTCTGCTGACTCGGCGGGGCGGGGGGCCGGATGGCCTTCCCGCTCGGGCGCCCGCCAGCCGCCTCCCGCTGCCTCCCTCAGCTCCGAGAAGAGCCGGATCATCTCAGGCAGCTGGTAGTGGGCCTGCAGCCCGCTGGGGTTGGGCAGCACCCACAGCCCCGAACCGGCCCCGATGACCTCGGGCTGGCGGCCCACCCCGGCTTTGGGCCGACCGAAGCCGGCCCGGTAGGCCTGGACCCCGAGGACGGCCACCCATCGGGGCCCGAAGCGGGTTGCTTTGGCCCCGAGCGCGGCCGCCCCCTCCGCCAGCTCGGCCGGGGCCAGGTCGGCGGCGCCCCGGGAGGAGCGCTCGACCAGGTTGGTGATGCCGATCCCGTATTCGAGCAGCGACCACTGCTCGGACGGGGCCAGTAACCGATCGGTGAACCCGGCCAGGTGGAGCACCTTCCAGAACCGGTTGCCGGGCCGGGCGAAGTGCTGGCCCAGGCGCCCCGACATCACGCCGGGGTTGATCCCGCAGAACAGCACCGACAGCCCGGTGCGGACGATGTCGGGCACCGCGTCCCCGGGCTGCGCCTCCACAGATGCCAGGATGCCCTATGGAGGCCGTACCCTAGGGGCATGCAGACCGGGGTGCGGCCGTCCAACAAGATCGACGCGGCCCGGCTGTGGCTGTCGGGCCGCGATCCCAACGGGACCAGCCGCCACCGCGACGTCAAGAGCGGGGGGGCCAGAGCGGCCGTGCTCGGAGCGGGCGACGGACTGATCACCAACGTGTCGCTGGTCCTCGGGGTGGCCGGCGCCACCGCCAACGCCTCCACTGTGCGCCTGGCCGGCGTGGCCGGCCTGCTGGCCGGGGCGTTCTCGATGGCTGCCGGCGAGCTGGTGTCGGTGCGGGCCCAGCGGGAGCTGGCCGAGAAGGAGCTCGACGTGGAGCGCCGGGAGCTGGCCGACCAGCCCGAGGACGAGCTGCGGGAGCTGGCCGCCATGTACCGGGCGAGAGGCGTCCCCGATCAGGACGCCATGACGGTGGCCCGCATCCTGTCGGCCAACGAGAAGGTGGCGCTGGACACCCACGCCCGCCTGGAGCTCGGCATCGACCCCGACGAGTCGGGGTCGCCGGTCAAGGCCGCCGTGTTCTCCTTCGTGGCCTTCACCCTGGGGGCGATCCTGCCTCTGTTCCCCTGGTTCTTCACCTCGGGCGCCACCGGGGTCGTGCTGTCGATCGCCATCGGCGGCGTCTCGGCCCTGCTGCTCGGGGCCCTCATCGGGGCCATGGCCGGCCGGTCCGTCGTCGGGACCGCCCTGCGCCAACTGGTCGTGGCCGCCCTGGCCGCCGCTGTGACCTTCGGTGTGGGGCACCTGCTGGGCGTCCAGGCGACGTGAGCCCGCCGGTCGCCACTCCCGCGGTGGTCCCGGTCGGGGACCTGCGGGTCGGCGGCCTGCTGGCCGAGGGTGGAGAGGGACAGGTGCACACCCTGCCCCGCCAGCCCCACCTGGTGTTCAAGTCCTACCGGACGCCCGGCGGCCGCACCCACCTGGAGGATCTCGTCACCTGGCCGGCCTCGCTGGACGACGGCGGCCGCGCCGCCGTCTCGGGCTCGTCGGCCTGGCCGTGCTCCGTGGTGACCGGGGAGGAGGGGCGGGCGGTGGGCCTGCTCATGCCCCGGGCCCCGCGGCGGTTCGCGGTGCGCCATCGGGACGGGCACAGCCGCCTGGCCTCGCTCAGCTACCTGACCGCCGATCCGGCCCACCGGGCCGCCGCCTACGGGCTCGAGCTCCCCGAGCCGGTCACGTGGCCCCGGGTGGGGACAGCCCTGGCCCTGGCCCGGTTGCTCGCCGCCTTCGAGGCGGGCTCGCCCGCCGTGGGCCACGGCGACCTGTCGACCAAGAACGTCCTGTGGTCGCTGCAGCGCGGGCCCGAGATCTTCGTGATCGACTGCGACAGCTGCGACCTGTTCGAGCCGGAGGGCACCCCCGTGGAGCGCGGCGGCCGGCGGCGGGCCATGACCCCGAACTGGGACGACCCGGCCGTGCCGCGGGGTCACAACCCGCTGAGCACCACGGACCGGTACTCCCTGGCCCTCATCTTCCTCCGCGTCGCGGGGGCGGCCAACTTCCCCATCCAGGCCCGCCAGCGCGGCGGCGACGGCGTCGAGGTCCGCTTCCCGGTGCCCGCCGGACCGGCGTCGGCCGCGCTGATGGATCCGGACGCCGAGGTCTGGCAGCTGTGCGCCCGGGCCCTGTCGCTCGCCGCTCCCGAGCGGCGGCCGCCCGCCTCGGCCTGGTTCGGGCCGTTGGCCCGCCTGGTCGCCGCTCTGGGCGGCCCGGCCGGGCCGGAGGAGGGCGCCTACGTACGAAGCCCGGCCGAGGCCCCGCCCGGCGACATCCGGATCGTGCCCGAGCGGGCTCCGAGGCGTGATCCGTCCTTCGCCCGGCCCGCCCTGGCGCCCCGCTACGGAGGGGCCGCCCTCCCCACCGCCACGCCGATCGGCTACCGGAGCGCCGTCCCGACCGTGGCCGCTCCCGCCGCGGCCCCCCGCATGTGGACCGAGCTCAAGCCGCAGCTGGCCCGCTTCCTCCGGTGGTGGCGGGCGGTGCACCGGGCCGCGGCCCGGGCCGTCACCGCTCCGGGGCGCCGGTCGGGGCGGGTCCGGGCGGTGGCGCTGTGCGCCTGGGTCGACCTGGCCATCGCCGTCCTGGCGTCGGCCGCGGTGGCCCTGGTCGTCTCGCCTCTTATCGGCAGGTGAGGGTAGGTTGGGCCTCGCCATGACGAGCGCCAGCGCCCCCGTCGGCGTCGAGGAGCGGTATTCGGTATTCCCGTTCTACATCTGCCTCGACGTGTCGGCCTCCATGGCGGGGGAGCCCATCGACAGCGTCAACCGGCAGATGCCGCGGTTGCGGGCCAGCGTCGGTGAGGACCCGGCCGTGTCGGAGGTGATCCGTCTCGGCGTGGTGACCTTCAGCGACGTGGCCCGCAGCGTCCTGCCCCTGTGCGACCTCAGCCTGGTGGAGGCGGTGCCCGAGGTGTCGGCGCAGGGCCGGACGTCGTACGCCGCCGTGTTCGACCATCTGCGCCACGTGATCGAGGAGGACTACCAGAAGAGCCGGGCGGCGGGGGACCGGTGGTACCGGCCGGCCGTGATCTTCATCTCCGACGGGCACCCGACCGACGATCCGGAGCGGTGGCGATCGGCGCTGGCCCGGCTGAGCGACCCGGGATGGAAGCGCCGGCCCAACGTCCTGGCCTTCGGATTCGGCGAGGCCGACCCGCAGATCCTGGCCGAGGTGGCGGCCGGTCGGCCCAACCGGGCGTTCATCGCGGCCGAAGGGGCGGCGCCCGCCGATGTGGTCCCGGAGCTGCTCGCCGGTCTCATCCAGTCGATCGTGAGCTCGTCGGCGAGCGTCTACGAAGGCGCCGCCCAGCTGATCCCCCCGGACGTGCCCAGCATGCGCGCCATCCCGGTCGACGAGCTGGACTGAGGCCGGGCCCGGCGTTCGACCTTTGACGGACCTGAGCAGACGGCCCGTCCTGGGCCGGCCATCGATCGCCTCCGGCGAGGAGCCGCTCCTCCGAGCAGACGGCGATGCCGCCACGGCCGGGTGGCGGGCCGAGGGCGGCAGCACCCCGTGGTGCGCGGTGCGGGCCGCGTCGGTGGTCGGCGTCCGCCACCGGTTGGCCGGGCTCGGGTCCGACGACGCCTTCGCCTGGGCGGTGCGCGACGGCGCGGTGATGCTGGCCGTGGCCGACGGGGTCGGCACCGCCCCCGGCTCGGCGGCGGCCGCTCTCCGCGCCTGCAGGGCCGCCGTCGAGTGCCCCGACGTGGCCGGCGCCGTCGATGCGGCCAACCGGGCCGCGGCAGGGGGAGGGGCGACGACCATCGTGGTCGCCGTCGTCACCGAGGGCGGGGCGGTCGAGCTGGCCCGCGTGGGCGACAGCACCGGGCTCGTCGTGGAGGAGGACGGATCGTGGCAGGAGCTGTTCGAGCCGCCCGATCCGGAGCGCAGCGACCGGGCCACCACCGCCCTACCCGCCAAGGACCCGGCCGTGGAGTCGGCGGCCGCCCGTCTCGGTCCCGGCGCGGTGCTGGTCCTGGCCACTGACGGGATCGCCGACCCGTGGCGGGACGGGCCGACGACGGTGGCGCCGGCGCTGGCCGCCGCCCTCGCCGCCCGGCCGGGTGCGCCCGAGCTGCTCGGCGCCGTCGACTTCTCCCGGCACGGCTGCCACGACGACCGGACCATGGTCGCGGCTTGGCTGCGATGAGGCGACTACCAGGC
>DATGAX010000252.1:0-5277 GCA_035312965.1 Acidimicrobiales bacterium | reverse complement strand
GGCGTGGTGGGCGCCCAGCACCAGCACCGGGACGGAGAGCGTGACGGACTGGCCGCCGGCATCCTGACCTGTGGCCACGAAGTGGTGCTCGCCGGGCCGGGCATCGGCCGGCACTGCCACCACCTTGGAGAATCGGCCTTGGCCGTCGGTCGTGGCCCAGCCCAGCACGGCCAGCGTGGAGTGGAAGCTGATCTCGACGGGCGCCCCGGGCGCGAACCCGGCTCCGGTCAGCGGCACGAGGGCGCCGGGGCGGGCGGCGTGCACCGGCGTCTGCAGGACCAGGGCCGGGGCGCCGAGGGCGACCGGGCCGGAACCCCCGCCGGTCGTCGTCCCCGGGTGGCTGACGGTGGTCGGAGGCGGGCGGCGGGCCGCCGGCGCGGTGGTGGACGGCGCCGGCCGGCGCGGGCCGGCCGTGGTCGTCGGCCTGGCGAGGGTGGTCGTGGCCTTGGCGACGGTGGTCGAAGTGGAGCCACCCGATCCGGCGGTCGCGGTCAGCAGCTGCGTATCGCCCATCGTGGCGTTCGCGACCGCCCCTCCGAACAGGACGAAGGTGGAGGTCGCCACGTCGAACGCCCCGGCGGCGCCCTGGCGGGCTGAGGCGGGGCCCTTTGTCCGGGTCTGGATCCATGAGCCGCCGCTCCAGAGCCAGCCGTCGGCGGCCGGGCCGGACGCGGTGGATCCCGTGAGCAGCAGCGGCCCCCCGAGAGAAGCCACGTTGTCGGCCACTGCGGCCGACCGGGACGGCGGCGACGCGGCCGGCTTGGCCGGCGCCCACGACGAGCCGTCCCACGCCCACGTGTCGCCGAGCGGCTTGGCGGTGGCGCTCAGCCCGCCGTAGAGCACGGTTTGGTGGCTGGCACTGTCGTAGGCGAGCGCGGCCGACGAGCGGGCGGGAGGCCCCGCCGCGGGGCCGGCCATCCAGCCCTGCGCGGTCCATCTCCAGGTGTCGGCCCGGGCCTTCTCCGAGCCGGCCACCGCCACGGTCGTGCTGCTCGTCGACGTCGCCCCGGTGGGCGGGGCGTAGCCGTTCCCGCCGAAGAGGACCAGGTCGCCCGACCGGTCGTAGGCCAGGGAGGCTCCCTCCCGGGGATCGGGAGCGGGCTGGGTGGGCGAGCCGGCCAGCACCCAGGCCGCCCCGTTCCATGCCCAGGTGTCGTCCAGCAGGGTGCCGTCGGCGCCGCGCCCGCCGAAGAGGATCAGCTGGTGCAGAGTCGGGTCGAAGGCCAGGGAGGCCGTTTCCCGCGCCGCCGGTTGCTGCCCGTTGACCGGCGCCTGGTCCCATGTCGACCCGTTCCAGATCCAGGTCCGGTCGGACAGGGTCCCGTTCCCCTCCACCCCTCCGAACAGCACGACGGCGGCCGTGTCGCCGTCGTAGGCGGCGGCCGCATACGCCAGCGGGGGCGGGCTGGAGCGGGGCTGGTCGGGCGTCCACTGCAGGGTGGGCGGGCTCGAAGCGGCGAGCACCGGCCCGCCGATGAGCACGGCCGCGCTGGTGACCACCGTGGCGCCTATGAGGCGCAGGGCCGGGCGGAGGGGCTTCGAAGCCATGGGTCGAGTAGGTCGGGCCGGGACCCGGAGCGGGCGACGGGAGTCGAACCCGCGTAACCAGCTTGGAAGGCTGGAGCTCTACCGTTGAGCTACGCCCGCGAAGGAACCAGAGCGTACATCCGGGCGAAAGCCGAGATCGATCGGCCGCCCGGGGGGGGGCGGCTGGTCCGGCCGGCCCGTGGAGTGGCCGCACGGGCGGGCCGGTCCGGGCGATAGCTCCGGATTCGGGGCATATGTGGCGCGGATCCGAGGGCCAAAGCCCTTGTGGCGCCTGGCCCCCTTCGGGAGACTGTAAGCCGGGCCTCGGGGCGGGGCCGCACAGCCGAGGAGGGCTCCCATGACAGACGTTTCCATCCCGGTGGACGAGAGCGCGCAACTCGAGTACGCCGTGAAGCTGCTGCAATTGCGCCAGGCGTCGGCCGGCAACGCGTTCAAGAGCCTGGCCATCGAGAAGCGGCTGAAGCTCATCCCCGAAGGCGTGATGCGCAATGCCGAGAAGCAGCACAAGAAGGGACCGAAGAAGAGCAGCAGCTCCAAGGGCCCGGTGCGGGCCACGCTGAAGTCGGCGACCCTCACCACCACGGCGATGCAGGCCGGTCACGAGATGACCTTCGACATGCTCATCGACGTGCCCAAGGGGGTGAAGGCGGCGACCTCCGGGGCGGGGGAAGACCTCTTCGCCCGCGACTTCTACGGCGCCTTCTTCGAGTGGTGGGAGGAGATCATCGTCCACTACGACTTCTCCGAGGCGAAGGTGGACGGCGACCAGACGGCGCGGGACAACCGCATCGAACAGCGCATGGCGGCCGGTGAGGGCGGCTCGGAGAAGCCCTGGTCGGACATCTACCTGTCCAACCCCCAGTCCCAGACGTTCTACAGCTGGAAGGGCGGGCTGGAGAAGGCGTCGGCCGGGAAGATCGAACCCGGCCCGATCAACCTGAACGTCCAGGACCGCCCGGCCGTCCAGGTCCGGGACGACCGGTTCTCCCGGCGCACCCTGCGCTTCCGGATCAATGCCGGCGACGCCGGCGGGGTGAAGTGGAAGGGCGACGCCATCCAGGTCCTGGAGATCTACGACGGCGTTCTCAGCCACAGCCTCTACCAGGACAGCACCGGGGCCAAGCTCGAGGCGGGCGAGGGCAAGGCGGAGATCATGCGCTACCGGTCCAACGTCGACGTCGAGGTCAGCCACAACGAGGGGTCGGACTTCGTGGTGGCGCTGGAGTCGGACAAGTCCAAGTGCGCCAACTTCGACAACCTCGAGCTGGACCAGATCCTCAAGGCGGTGGAGGCGGAGAAGGCCGACCTGATCTCCGTGCACAAGGACGTCAACCAGAGCAACCGGATGAACGCCGTTCCGCTGATCCCCAGCTCGGACGAGTACTGGCAGCGCGACGCCTCCGACGGAGGGCTCCTGGTCGGTCATCTCTCGGGCGGCAAGGTGAAGCGGCTGTTCCACACCGACAAAGAGAGCCGGGACCTCGAGGTCCGGGTCAACGGCAAGCCGATGACGTTCACGGTGCGGACCTTCGAGCAGCTGCCCCTGTAGCCGTAGGGGGAGCCGGGGAGTCGGGGAGGGGGGATTCGAACCCCCGACCTCCTGCTCCCAAAGCAGGTGCGCTACCGCTGCGCCACTCCCCGTTACGGCCCAGAGGCTAGTGGCGCCGGCCCCTCATGACCGGCCTTCTCCCGCCGGCGACCCGCAACACGAGGTCGTACGACACGGGTTCGTATCACGGGGCCGTTCTGCTCGTTCTACGCACCGGCGTCGGTACGGTCCGGTTGCTGCTCCCTTCCACCTAGACTCGTGCGCCTATATGAAAGCCGTGCTGGAGACCCTCGAGGGGAACAAGGTCAAGCTGTCGATCCAGGTCGACGAGCAGGAATTCGAGAAGGACATCGACGCCGCCTTCCGGAAGATCGCCAGGGAGGTGCGCATCCCCGGCTTCCGGCCCGGCAAGGCGCCCCGACGCATCCTCGAGGCCCGCCTGGGCAAGGAGACCGGCCGCAGCGAGGCCCTCCGTGAAGCCCTGCCGGCGTATTACACGCAAGCCGTCCGCGACCACGAGGTCGACGTCGTGGCGGCGCCCGAGCTGGACATCACCTCGGGCGAGGACTCCGGTGGGGTCAGCTTCGACGCCGTCGTCGAGGTGCGCCCCGAGATCCATCTGGCCGGCTACGGGGGGCTCCGGGTCACCGTCCCCAGCCCGGTGGCCTCCGATGAGGACATCGACGCCCAGCTCGACCGGCTCCGGGGCAACTTCGGCGAGCTCGTCGAAGTCGGCCGCCCGGTGAAGGCGGGGGACTTCGTCACCGTCAACCTCTCCGGCACACGGGACGGCGAGCCCATCCCCCAGCTGGACCTGGAGGACTTCTCCTACGAGGCCGGCTCCGACAGCCTCCTGCCCGGCCTCGATCCCGTCCTCGACGGGGCCAAGGTCGGCGACATCCTCGAGTTCGACGCCGACCTGGGCGACGAGGGGCCGGCCTCGGTCAAGGTGCTCGTCAAGGAGGTCAAGGAGAAGAAGCTCCCAGACCTGACCGACGAGTGGGCCTCGGAGGCCTCCGAGTTCGACACCGTGGCCGAGCTGCGGGCCGACATCGCCAAGCGGATGGGCGTGGTCCGGCGGGTGCAGGCCACGCTGGCCCTGCGCAACTCCGCCCTCGAAGCGCTGGTCGAGCTGGTCGCCGACGACCCGCCGGCCAGCCTGGTCGACGCCGAGGTCGAGCGCCAGCTGCACGACCTGCAGCACCGGCTGGAGGCCCAGGGCGCCACCATCGCCGGCTACCTCCAGGCGACGGGGCAGGCACCGGAGGAGCTGGTCGAGTCGCTGCGCCAGCAGGCCGCCCCCTCGGTCAAGGCCGACCTGGCCCTGCGCGCCGTCGCCAAGGCCGAGGGCGTCGAGCCGACCGAGGACGACATCGACGCCGAGGTCCGCCGCCTGGCCGAGGCCTACAAGATCAAGCCGGCCGAGGCCCGCCGCAACCTCGAGCGCGCTGACCAGATGCCCGCGGTACGCTCGGACTGGAAGAAGTCGCGTGCCCTCGACTGGCTCCTGGAGCACGTCGAGATCGTTGACGAGGAGGGCAAGCCGGTGGACCGGTCCCTCCTCGAGCCGAACATCGAGCCGAACATCGAGGCGGACCCGCAGCCGGCGGATTCGCACCAAGCGGACATAGCAGAAGCCGATACCGCAGAAGACGGAGAAGGCAGCACCCCCGCCGCAGGTTCCACCGCCGGTGCTGCAGAATCGGCTACAGAGGCACCTGTGCCAGACGTTCCCCAGGATGAGGAGACCGGAGAACAATGATGAACCCAGTCGCCCAGTACCACATCCCAGGGGTGTTCGAGCAGACCAACCGGGGCGAGAAGAGCTACGACCTGTTCTCGCGCATGCTCGAGGAGAACATCGTCTTCCTCGGCACGCCGATCGACGACTATGTCGCCAACGCGGTCTGTGCCCAGTTGCTCTACCTGGAGTACAAGAACGCCGAGAAGGACATCAGCGTCTACATCAACTCTCCGGGTGGAGATATCACCGCTCTGTTCGCCATATACGACACTATGAAGTTCGTGAAGAACGACATCTCCACGTTCTGCTACGGCCAGGCCGCGTCGGCGGCGGCCGTCATCCTGGCGGGCGGGACCAAGGGCAAGCGGTACGCCCTGCCCCACGCCCGGATCCTGATCCACCAGCCCCACGGCGGGGCGGCCGGCCAGGCTTCGGA
>DATGAX010000251.1:0-3365 GCA_035312965.1 Acidimicrobiales bacterium | reverse complement strand
CCAGTGGGCCCCGCTTGCCGCTCGGATCGATCTGGCCGTTGGCCCAGATGAGCCCGGCGCCGGCGATGACGACCACGACGGCGACGATGACGGCCAGCGCGGTGAGCACGGGGTGGCTGCGCCGGCGCCGGCGCCGGCCGTGGGCCCGGCGGGCGCCCGGCGGGTACTGCAGGGCCGGCGCGGCGGTCTCCCATTCCGGGCCCGCCCCGACCGGCCCTCCCGGCGGCCGGGGGGCGGCCAGGTCGGGTTCGCCCTCCTGGTCGTAGAACAGACCGGGGTCGGCGGTCTCCCCCTCCGAGTCCCGCTGGTCGGTCAACGCCGCGCCCCCCGGGCCCGGTCGGCGTCCATCCAGGACTGCAGGATCACCGCCGCCGCGGTCTGGTCCACCACCGGCCGCCGGCGCCGCTCGGACCGCCCCGCCGCCCGCAGGGCTCCCGCCGCCTGCACCGTCGTCAGGCGCTCGTCCACGGTGGACACCTCGACGCCGAGCACGGCCCGCAGCTCTTCGACCTCGGCCAGCACGCCGGCCGCGGCCGGCCCGGCCGCGCCGGACATCGAGTACGGCACCCCTACGACGACCCCGACGACCCCGTACTCCCCCGCCAGCCCGGCGATGGCCGCGTGCTCGGCGGCCCGGTCCCCGGCACGGGGCACGACCGTCACCCCGGTGGCGACCGTGCGGCCGGAGTCGCTCACGGCCACGCCGATACGGCGGCTGCCCAGGTCCAGCCCCAGCAGGCGCCCTCCGGAGACGCTCATCGAGCCAGCGTGGCCCGGACCTGGTCGAGCGCTTCGTCGAGCCGGGATGGGTCGCGCCCCCCTGCCATGGCCTGCTCGGGGTTGCGCCCGCCCCCGCCGCCGCCCACGGTCGCTGCGGCCGGGGCGATGAGCTCCGGCGCCGTCGGCGTGGCGCCCTTGGCCACCACCGCGACCAGGGCCGCCTTCTCCCCGTCGGGGGTGCCGCCCAGCACGACCGTCGTGAGCTGTCCGGCCTGGCGGATCTGGCCCGCCAGCTCCCGCAGCTGGTCGGGAGCCAGCCCATCGACGCGGGCCACGACCCGTCCGTCCTCGGCCGTGCCGGCCAGGGACTGGGCCTGGCCGGCCAGCGCGGCCTGCTCCGTCTTCTTGAGCCGCATCTCGATCTCGCGGTACTCACCGAGCTTGCGTTCGACCGCCGTCACCAGCTCGTCGGGCCGGGCCCGGAGTAGGGCGGCCGTCTCCGCCACCAGCCGCTCGGCCTCCCGCAGGCGGGCCAGGGTGGCGGTGCCCGTGGTGGCCTCGATGCGGCGCAGGTTGGAGCCGATCGACCCCTCGGAGACGATCTCCACCGGACCGATCTGGCCCAGCCGCTCGACGTGGGTCCCGCCGCACAGCTCGAGGGAGTCCGGGCCGGCCCGGATGACCCGCACCTCGTCGCCGTACTTGTCCTCGAAGAAGGCGATGGCGCCCTCTTCCTCGGCCTCGGCCTTGGCCATGACCCGGATCTGCACCGCGTCGTCGTTCAGCACGGCCCGGTTGACCAGGTCCTCGATGCGGGCGATCTCCTCCGGGCTGACCGGGCCGTAGTGGGTGAAATCGAAACGCAGCCGCTCCGGCGCGACCAGCGACCCCTGCTGCTTGACATGGTCGCCGAGCACCTCGCGCAGGGCCCAGTGCAGCAGGTGCGTCCCGGTGTGGTTGCGCCGGATGGCCAGGCGGCGCTCCATGTCGATGGCTGCCGTGGCGGCCTGGCCGGCCCGTACCGACCCCGATTCGAGGCGCCCGGTGTGGCGGGTCAACCCGGGCAGGGCGGAGGTGGTGTCGGACACCCTCACCACACCGGAGTCGGTCTCGATGGTCCCGGTGTCGCCGATCTGGCCGCCGCCCTCGGCGTAGAACGGAGTGCGGTCCAGGAAGACCTCGACCTCTCCTTCGGGCCGTTCGAGGACGGCGACGACGGTGGCGTCGGTGGCGTAGTCGGAGTAGCCGACGAAGTCGGTCAGTCCCGACTCCTCCGCGATGCGCCGGTACTCGTCGGTCAGGTCGCCCGTCCCGGCCGCCCGCTTGGCCGCCTTGCCGGACTGCTCCTGCTGGTGGCCCATGGCGGCGGCGAAGCCGCCCTCGTCCACGCTGGCGCCCCGTTCGCCGGCCACCTCGCGGGTCAGCTCGATCGGGAAGCCGTGGGTGTCGTGCAGTTTGAACGCCACCTCGCCGGGGACCTCCTGCGGGGTGGCGGCCAGGGCCGACTCGAGCATGGCCAGGCCGGACCGCAGGGTGGAGCGGAACCGTGACTCCTCGCGCCCCGCCACGTCGGTGATGAAACCGGCCGACCGCACCAGGTCGGGGTAGCCCTCCCCCATCACCTCGACGCACGACGCCACCATGGCCGGGGTGACCGGCTTCTCCATCCCGAGGGTGAACGCCTGGCGCACCGCCCGGCGGATGAGGCGGCGCAGCACGTAGCCGCGGTCCTCGTTGCTGGGGAACACCCCGTCGCCGATCAGGAACGTCATGGAGCGGGTGTGGTCGGCCAGGATCCGCAGCGCCACGTCGACCTCGGGATCGTCCCCGTACCGCCGGCCGGTCAGGCCCTCGGCCGTGGCGATGAGGGGGCGCAGCACGTCGGTCTCCCACACGGACGGGACTCCCTCGACCAGGGCGAGGATCCGCTCCAGGCCGGCACCGGTGTCGACGTTCTTGTGCGGGAGGTCGACGAGGGAGCCGTCGGCCTGGCGCTCGGACTGCATGAAGACCAGGTTCCAGAACTCGACGTACCGCTCGTCGCTACCGGTTCCGGGGCCGCCCGCCTCGCCGAACTCGGCGCCGCGGTCGTAGTAGATCTCGGAGTCCGGCCCGCACGGCCCCGTGTCGCCCATCTCCCAGAAGTTGTCGTCGGCGCCCAGGCGGCGGATGCGCTCTTGGGGGAAGCCGACGGCGTCCCGCCAGATCTGCTCCGCCTCGTCGTCGTCCTCGTACACGCTGACCCACAGGCGCTCGCCGTCGAAGCCGAACACCTCGGTGACCAGCTGCCACGCCATCGTGATGGCGCCTTCCTTGAAGTAGTCGCCGAAGCTCCAGTTGCCGAGCATCTCAAAGAAGCTCAGGTGCCGGCGGGTCTTGCCCAGTTCGTCGACGTCGTTGTGCTTGCCGCTGAGACGCACACACTTCTGGATCGACATGGTGCGCTTCCACGGGGGCCGCTCCTCGTGCAGGAAGTACGGCACGAACTGGATCATCCCGGCGTTGGTGAACAGCGGCGCGGTGGGGTGGTGAGGAACCAGGCCCGACGACGGCACGACGGTGTGGCCGCGGTCGACGAAGAACTGCTCGAAGGTTCGTCGCAGCTGGTTCCCTTCCATGACGGCGCCAGCCTACCGGCGAGGGGT
>DATGAX010000250.1:0-3124 GCA_035312965.1 Acidimicrobiales bacterium | reverse complement strand
TGGTCGAGCGATGCCGGTCCCTCGCCGGCCAGCGGCTCTGTGGGCAACCGCAGGGACTCCGTCACTGCGTCGACACCGGGAATGGCGATCTCGCTGAAGCCGACCTTGGGCAGGCCGTCGTAACGCTTGCCGGCGCCGCCGGTGGCGCCGTTGACCGTCAGCTGGAAGTCCGAGAAGGACCGGACCGGGAACCTCACGGTCTGGCCCGAGTCCTGCAGGGACTGCGGCGTCACCGCCACGGTGACCGGCGAGCCGCCGTCGAAGCGCAAGGTGACCGACGTGATGCGGCGCTTGATCGGACCGAGCTGGGCCAGTTGGTGCAGGACGAGGTGATCGGTGGTCACCGGCCCGGCCAGGCGGGCCTCCAGCCGGACTCCGGCCACCGCTTCATGGGCGCCGAAGCCCCAGGCTGTGGTCGGATCGCCGTCGAAGGCGTTGACGGCGCGGTCCTCGGGGGTGAAGGACAACGAGTCGCCGTACCGGCTGGCGACCACCCACTCGGCGCCGGCGAGCTGGGCGACGGTCTGGTCACCGGTGGTCTCACCGGGGAACACGGGCAGGGCGTAGTCGGAGGGGTTGCGGTCGAGGAGCGGCGCGCCCGGCACCTGGACCTCGCCCACGTTGTCGCGCAGGCTGCCCCAGCGGTACGTGGCGAGGGGGTTGGTGTCGGTGAGCACCACCGTGGCGCCCGGCGGGACGGTGTCGCCCGCCGCGCTGTACAGCACGGGACGGTCACCCGACAGGAGGCCGGCGCCCGCCGCCTCGACGACCCCGGCCCCGTCGCCGGCGATCACGATGGGCTGGCCGGCCGCCTCGGCCCGCACGAGGCCCCGAGCCCCGGGCACATCGAACACGGAGAGGGCGGGCGGGTCCGGCGTGCCGGTCGGGATCCCCAGGCGCAGCTCGCTGTCGAGCGGGTACCGGATCGGCCGGGCCGGGTCCGGCCCACCGAACGACACCGCCGGGCCCAGGCCGGCGCCGCCCGCCGTCAGGTGGTCGTAGAGGATCTGTGGGAGGGGCAGGTGGTAGCGCTCGTACTGCAGGTCCGACTGGAGCAGGATCTGGCCCGCGCCGATCAGGCGGGCCACGGGCACCAGGGCGGCCGGATCCAGGGTCCCCTCCTGGACCGCCTCGTCGAGGGCCTGCACCAGGTTGGCCGAGGCCGGAGTCCCCGACGGGACGACTTGGCGGCCGACGTACGGGCGGTCGAGCAGGCCGGGTGGAACGGGGTCAGCGGTGACGCCCCAGGCGTACGCGCCGAAGTCCTCTCCGGGCAGCGCCAGCACCCGGCTCCCCGGCCTGGCGTCGAGGTAGGCGGCGGCCGCCGTCCAGTGCGCCGGCAGGGTGGAGGGACGGATCAGGTTGGCGGCGATCAGCCCGCCGGTCCACAGCGCCGGGAGGTTGGCGCCGACCAGCCCGACACTGGCCGCCCCGGCCGCCCACCCGATCGACGGTCGGCGCAGATGCAGGGCGGTCACCCCGGATCCCATGAGGAGGGCCAGGCCGAGCACGACGATGGGAACGATCCGGTCGACCGATCTCATGGCCAGCGCCAGCGTGGATCCGGCCGAGGCGCCCTTGATCACCCCACCGAACGCCGAGGGATCGCTGAAGGGGAAGGCGCCCACCGCCACCACGGTCCCGACGCCTACCAGCGCCAGGCCGTAGCTGCGGTAAGCCCATCTCGTCACCAGACCCAGCGCCACTGCCACGGCCGGCACCGAGAAGCTGACGGCCAGCAGCCAAACCGACTGCGTGTACGGAAGGGACTGGAGCGTCCAGGCCTGCACTTTGTCCCAACCGTAGAAGTACCAGTACCCCAGGCCCCGCATCACCTCGGCCGCCGAAGAGGTGCTCGACACGGTCGGGACGGTCTCGGTGACCCGCAGGATGTTGATCCCGTACCGGCCCTCGACCCACAGCCCGGCGGCCCACCAAACCGACACCACGCCTGACAGGAGGGCCAACCGGGCTCCGGTCGCGACCGCGGCCCGTCCCCTGATCTCGCGTGTCACCACCGCGGCATGGACCAGCCAGACCGCCGGTGCGGCGAGCACCAGCACGATCGACGTGGCGTTGACCCCACCCACCAACGCCACCACGAGGGCGAAGCGGGCCGCATGGCGCCACCGGCCGTGGCGCGCCGCGGTCGCCGTCAGGCCGATGAGCCAGCCCAGCGCGGCCCACGGCATGAGGATGGCGGAGATCCGGTCCAGGTAGTCGAGGATGTACGGGCTGAGCATGTACGCCGCCGCCGCCACCGCCCGCCCGGGACCCTCCAGTCCGAGCTGCCGGGCGCAGTACGCCACACCGGTCCCCGCCGCCAGCATGAGCGTGCCCATCCAGATCCGCTGCCCCACCCACATCGGGATCCCCAACCACGACACCACCGTGTAGAACGGCCCCATCGGCAGCAGGTAGCCGATGTTCTGGTGCGTCACCGTCCCCAGCCCGACATTGGGATCCCACATCGACGCCGCGCCGGTCGTGAGCCGGCCCGGGTCGAGGTACAGGTACTGCTTCGTGTCGGCCGCGACCTGGCCCGGGTGGCTCAGGAAGAGCGGTACGTACGACAGCACGGCCAGCGCGCCGGTGAGGGTCCAGTCTCCACGGCGGCGGCGCACAGAGGCGGCAGTGTAGGAGCCACCGGGTAGGTTCCCATGGCGATGCAGACGCAAGTGTCCAGACCGCGGCTCTGGCTCGCCGTCATCAGCCTGGTGCTGTTCGTCACCTTCCTGGACAACACCGTGGTGGCCGTCGCCCTCTCGAGCGTCCAGACCGACCTGCACGCCGGCATCCAGGCCCTGCAATGGGTGGTCAGCGGCTACGCCCTCACCTTCGCCGGCCTGATGCTCGCCTTCGGCAGTGTGTCCGACCACTTCGGGCGCCGGAGGGTCATGCTCGCCGGCCTGGCCGTCTTCACCGCCGGGTCGCTGCTCGGGTCGTTCGCGGTGAGCAGCGGGATGCTGATAGGGGCCCGGGTGGTCATGGGGATCGGGGCGGCGGCGTCGGAGCCGGGGACACTGTCGATGATCCGCCAGCTCTACCCCGACGCGTCGGACCGGGCCCAGGCCCTCGGCGTCTGGTCGGCCATCTCGGGGCTGGCCCTGGCCGCCGGCCCGGT
>DATGAX010000249.1:0-4318 GCA_035312965.1 Acidimicrobiales bacterium | reverse complement strand
GACCGGGTAGGCCAGCATGCCGAGCGCGGCGACGATCAGGACGGCGGCCACGACGGTCACGCTACGGCGGGCGTGGCGCCGCTCGGCCAGGGCCAGGAGAATGCGATCGACCGCCGACACTCCTCTTCGTGTTCCCTCTCTCGTGACGGACGCGGCGCAGAAGATTACTCCCGACCGCTTTCGGCCAGGGGGCAGGCCGGGCGAAACGGAAGAATCCGCCGTAACGGGTCAGCCCCCGGCCAGCCGGCCCTCCAGTTGGGCGACGGGGCCCGCCGCGGCGGCGGCGTCCTCGGGACCGCCGATGAGTGCCTGCAGGGCGGCCTCCCCTTCCCGCCAGTCCGCCGCCACGTCGGCCGAGACGATGGACAGCGTGCGCCCCGACGACCCGTCGGCCGCCTCGGCGGCGGCGGCGTGGCGGTCGTAGGCGACCCACAACCGGGGCAGCGCCACGCGGTAGGCGCCGGCCAATCGGGCCACGGTACCTTCCAGGGCCCGGAGCCCGTCGATGGCGTCGGACACCGCCGGCGAGGGCGGCACGCACAGGGCCTCTCGCTGCACGTCGGCCAGCACCGGGAGGCGGTCCCACCACTGCGCCGCCCTCCACGCACAGTGCTGGCTGTGGCGGTCGAGCAGCAGTCGGGCCGAAGTCTCACCGGTGGTGGGCACCCACCCTCCGAGCACCTCGAACAGACGGGCCTCGACCCACCGGTGGCCGCCGGCCAGGCGGGCCGACTCCTCCAGCGTCACCCCACGGGCCGGGTCAGTCCCGCGGCGCCAGGCCGCGGAAGACCATCTCGAACATGGCGTCGTAGAGGTCCTCGGGCCGCCCGAACGGGAACTCCGGTTTGGCGATGAGCATCGACACCATGCCGTGGATGATGATCCACAGCAGCTCCGCCTCCCGGACAGGGTCGGCCACCGCCGCGATCAGCCCGCCCGCCGCGGCGGCCGCGATGTCCTGGGCCACCTCGCCGAGGCCGGACGTATCGGCCAGTCGCTGGTCCACGAACCGCTCCGGCGTGGCCTCGGGCCGGGTCATCATGAGGATCCGGTAGTGCTCGGGATTGTCCAGTCCCCAGCGGAGATAGGCCAGCCCCCGCCGGCGGATCCGGTCCCATGGATCCGACCCGTCCCGGGCCTCCTCCTCCATGGCCCGGTCGACCTGCTCGGCCTGGCGCTCGCAGACGGCGAAGACCAGGTCGTTACGGTCGGCGAAGTGCAGGTAGATGGACGGCGGCGTCACACCCACCGCGGCGGCGATGGCCCGGATGGACAGGGCCGACTCGTCGCTCGTCTCGATCAGCAGCCGTTCGGCGGCGGCCAGGATCTCCTCGCGGAGCAGCTCACCCTCACCCCGGCGGGACCGCACCCGCCGGCGGGGCTGCGTATCGGATGCCGCGCTCACACCGGCCACTGTAACGGCCGGGCCGTCAGCCGTAGCCGTTGGTGATCGGCATGCGCCGGTCCCGCCCGAAGGCCTTCGGGGTGACCCGGATGCCGGGTGGTGTCTGGCGACGCTTGTACTCCGACACGTCGACCATTTTGACCACCTGCCTGACCACGTCCGCGTCGTAGCCGGTCTCGATCAGCTCGGCCGCGGTGAGGTCGTCTTCGACGTAGGCGAGCAGCACCGGGTCGAGGGCCTCGTAGGGCGGCAGGCTCTGGTCGTCGCGCTGGTCCGGGCGCAGCTCGGCCGACGGGGGCTTCGTGAGGACCTCGGGGGGCAGCAGGCGGGTGGGCCCGGCCCGGTCGCGCCACTCGCACAACCGGTACACCGTGGTCTTGGCCACGTCCTTGATGACGGCGAAGCCCCCCGCGGTGTCCCCGTAGAGAGTCGAGTACCCGACCGCCGCCTCGCTCTTGTTGCCCGTGGTCAGCACCAGCCAGCCCAGCTTGTTGGAGAGGGCCATGAGGATCACCCCCCGGATGCGGCTCTGCAGGTTCTCTTCGGTGAGGCCCGGTTCGAGGCCATGGAAGCTGTCGGCGAGGAGGTCCAGGAAGGCGGCGTGGGCGCCCTCGATGGGCACGGCGCGGAAGTCGATCCCGAGGTTGGCGGCCAGCGCCTCGGCGTCCGAGCGGGAACCCTCGCTGGAGAAGCGGGACGGCATCGAGATCCCGTGGACCCGTTCGGGACCGAGCGCGTCGGTGGCGATCATCGCCACGAGCGACGAGTCGATGCCGCCCGAGAGCCCGATCACGACGTCATGGAAGCCGTTCTTGCGCACGTAGTCGCGGGTCCCCAGCACGAGGGCCCGGTAGACCTCCTCCTCCGGGCCGAGCCGCTCGGACACCGGCGGGGGCAGCTCGGCCGCCGCCGGCGGATGGCCGGTTCCCGAAGTGATGGGGCTGACCGGCAGGGGCGGCGCGATGTGGTGGCCCCGCGGGTCGATCAGCCGCTTGCGGAACACCGGTCGCACCTCGATGTCGAAGACCGCGAACGCCTCCTCGAACTGCGGCAACGAGGCGACCAGCCGGCCCTCGGCGTCGAACACGAGGGACGCCCCGTCGAAGACCAGCTCGTCCTGCCCACCGACGCAGTTGAGGTACACGAGGCCGCAGCTGGCGTCAGCCGCACGGGTGGCCAGCATCCGCTCCCGCTCCCCTACCCGGCCGGCCGAGAAAGGGGAAGCGTTGATATTGATCACCAGCTCGGCGCCGGCCGCGGCCTGCGCCGCGATCGGCCCCGACGGGCTCCAGGCGTCCTCGCAGACGGAAATCCCGACTCTGACGCCGCCGATGCCGAACAGCTGCGTCGCGCCCCCGCCGGCGGCGAAGTAGCGCTGCTCGTCGAACACGCCGTAGTTGGGCAGCAGCTGCTTGTGGTACACGCCCCGCACCTCGCCGTGGGCGCACACCGCGGCCGCATTGTAGAGATCGAGTTCCTCGTCCACGAAACCCACCACGGCCACGCACCGTTCGGTCGCCGAAGCCACCTTGCCCAGCGCGGCCAGATTGTCGGCGATGAACCCGGGTTTGAGGAGGAGGTCCTCCGGCGGGTAACCGGTGACGGCCAGCTCCGGGAAGACGACCACGTCGGCCGCCGCCTCACCGGCCCGTTCTATGCCGCTCACGATCTGGGCCGTGTTGGCCTCGAGGTCGCCCACGACCGGATTGATCTGGGCCAGGGCGACGCGCAAGCGGGTCACAGAACCCCAGCGTAGGGCGCGGCGCCGCCGTCCGGGCTGCCACCGCTGGCACACTGGTCGTCGTGCCGTTGGCCGAGGAGTTCGTCGGCGCCGTACCGGAGCCGGCCGGCAACGCGGTGGAGTGGATCGCCGCCGCCCGCCCGGACGCCCGGGCGCGCCTCGACGGCGACCCCGCCCTGGCCGCCGCGGTGTGGGCCGTGGCCGCGGCCGGTCCCTGGTTGACCCGGATCTGCATCAACGAGCCGCTGGCCCTGGACGTCCTCGCCCACCTCGACGGCGCCCTGCCCGAGCCGCCCGACGAGGATCCGTATTACCGCCTGCGCCGGCTCAAGGACCTGGGCGTGCTCCAGATCGCGGGGCGCGATCTGCTCGGCCTCGAAGGGATCGAAGCGGTCGGGCGACGCCTGTCGGACCTGGCCGACCGCCTGCTCGCCGAGGCGGTCCGCCTCAGCCAGCCGAGCAGCGGCGGCCTGGCGGTGGTGGCGCTCGGAAAGCTGGGCGCCCGGGAGCTCAACTACGCCAGCGACGTCGACCTGATGCTCGTCGCCCCCGGTGCGGACGCCGGACCTGCCGGGGGGATCGATCCCCGACCTTTCGTGGACCTGGCCCGCGCCTGCTGGCGGGTCGACCTCGACCTGCGGCCGGAAGGGCGGGCCGGATCCATGGTGCGCACGCTGCCCTCTTACGAGGCCTACTGGTCGAGGTGGGCCGAGGCCTGGGAGTTTCAGGCCCTGCTCAAGGCCCGCCGCGCCGCAGGGGACGTCGCCCTCGGTTCGGAGTTCGAGGCGCGGGCCGCCGAGCAGGTGTGGGGCCGACCGTTCGCGGCCGAGGAGCTGCGCCAGTTGCGCCGCATGAAGGCCCGGTCGGAGTCGGAGCTGAGCCGCCGAAATCTGCACGAACGGGAGATCAAGCGGGGCAGGGGGGGAATCCGCGACATCGAGTTCGCCGTTCAGCTACTGCAGCTGGTGCACGGCCGGAGTGACGCGAGGCTGCGGGTCCCGGCCACCATCGACGCCCTGCGGGCACTGGCCGCCGGCGGGTACGTCGCCCAGGAGGACGCCGATCACCTCGACGCTGCTTACCGGTTCCTGCGGGCGGTGGAACACCGGCTGCAATTGTTCGAGGGCCAGCAGGCGTACAGCCTGCCCCGGGCCGGCGAGCGGCGGGACCAG
>DATGAX010000248.1:0-4719 GCA_035312965.1 Acidimicrobiales bacterium | reverse complement strand
CCGCCGCCGCGCCGGCCGCCGCCGCGCCCGCCCGGGCGGCGGTGCCTGCCCCGGCCCGGCCGGCCCCGGTGCCCGTAACCCGGGCTGGTGAGCGGGACGAGGTCATTCCCTTCTCGAACATCCGCCGGCGCACGGCCGAGCACATGGTCCGCTCCAAGGCGACCTCGGCCCACACCCTGGTCGTCGTCGAGGCCGACTACGAGGGCGTGGATCGGGTTCGCCGGGCCGCCAAGGACCGGTTCCGTGAGGAGGAGGGCTTCGGCCTCACGTATCTGCCCTTCGTGGCCCGCGCCACGGTCGACGTGCTCCGGGACTTCCCGCACCTGAACGCCTCGGTGGGCGACGACGAGCTGATCGTCCACCACTACGTCAACCTCGGCATCGCCGTGGACCTGGACTTCGAAGGCCTCATCGTCCCGGTGATCCACGACGCCGACGGGGTGCGCCTCCGGTCCATCGCCCGGGCCATCGTCGAGCTCGCCTCCCGGGCCAGGAGCAAGAAGCTCACCGCCGACGACATCGCCGGCGGCACCTTCACGATCACCAATCCCGGTCCCTTCGGGACCCTGATCACCGCCCCGATCATCAACCAGCCCCAGGTCGCCATCCTCTCGACGGACGGGGTGCGCAAGAAGCCGGTGGCGGTCGAGCTCCCCGACGGCAGCGACGGCATCGCCGTGCATCCGGTGGGCAACCTGGCCATCTCCTTCGACCACCGGGCGGTGGACGGCGCCTATGCCTCGGCCTTCCTGGCCCGCCTGAGGGACACCATCGAGACCAGAGACTGGTCCCAGGAGCTCTGAGGCGGTGGCCCTCGCGCCTGCCGTGGCCGCCTCGACCGAGCCGGGCGCGCGAGACACGCGGCTGCGGGTCCGCTGGCTCGGCGAGGCGCGCTACAGGGACGCCCACGCCCTGCAGCACGCTCTGAGCGGCGGCCGGGGGCAGTACCTGTTGCTGCTGGAGCATCCCCACGTCTACACGCTCGGCGTACGGGCCCGGATCGAGCACGTTCTCGTGCCGCCCGCCTCCGTCGGGGCCGAGCTGGTGCGCACCGATCGGGGCGGCGACGTCACCTATCACGGGCCGGGCCAGCTCGTCGGGTACCCGATCCTGGATGTCCCTCCCGGGCCCAGCTCGATCCCCAACCACGTGGCCGCCATCGAGCAGCTCGTGATCGACGTTCTGGCCGACGTCGGCCTGCCGGGAGCGAGCCGCCTTCCCGGCTATCCGGGCGTGTGGGTGGGTGTGGGCACCGACCGTCCCCGCAAGATCTGTGCGATCGGTGTCCGCGTCACCCGGGGCCGGTCCATGCACGGCTTCGCCCTCAACGTCGACCCCGACCTCTCCATGTTCGGCCACATCGTGCCCTGCGGCATCCGCGACAAGGACGTCACATCTCTCGCGGCCGAGGGCGTGGTGGTGACGATGCAACAGGTCGTGGACGCCGTGGTGCGCCGGGCCATCGACACGTGGGGCGGGCCCGACCCCGAGGCGGTTGACCGCGCCGATGTGGCGTGGAGGGTGCACCGCGACGACCTCGCCGCCTTCACCCGCAGCGGTGGCAGAGGAGATGCCGGCCGGGGCGAGGTCCGGCCCCGCCTGCTGGGCCGGCTGGCCGAGGCGGGCGTCGGGGCCGGCTCGGGCCTGGCCCTGGGCGAGCGCAAGCCGGAGTGGCTGCGGGTGCGCGCCCAGATGGGACCGGAGTTCCGGAGCCTTCGTGGCACCCTCCGCTCTCTGGAGCTGGTCACAGTGTGCGAAGAGGCCGGGTGCCCCAACATCTTCGAGTGCTGGGCCGACGGCACGGCCACCTTCATGATCAACGGCGAGCGCTGCACCCGGGCGTGCGGGTTCTGCCTGGTCGACACACGGCATCCCCTGCCCCTCGACCCGGGGGAGCCCGGGCGGGTGGCGGAGGCGGTGGCCCGGCTGGGCCTGGCCCACGCCGTCGTCACCGCGGTGGCGCGAGACGACCTGGCCGATGGCGGCGCAGCCGCCTTGGCGGCCACGGTGTCGGCCGTGCGCGGGCGCTGCCCGTCCACCGCGGTCGAGCTGCTGGTGCCCGACTGCAAGGGCGATCCCGAGGCCCTCGACCTGATCTTCTCGGCCCGGCCCGACGTGCTCAACCACAACCTGGAGACGGTGGCACGCCTGCAGCGGGCCGTCCGGCCCTCGGCGTCCTACGCCAGGAGCCTGGCCGTGCTGGCCCGGGCCAAGTCGGCCGGGCTCACCACCAAGTCCGGCCTCATCCTGGGGATGGGGGAGGACGCCGACGAGGTCGTCTCCGCGCTGGCCGACCTCCGGGCGGTCGGGGTCGACCTCGTGACGCTGGGTCAATACCTGCGCCCGACCGCGGCCCACCTCCCTGTGGCGCGTTGGTGGCGGCCCGAGGAGTTCGAGTGGCTGCGAGGGGTGGGTGAGGAGATGGGCTTCACCCACGTCCAGGCCTCGCCCCTCACCCGCAGCAGCTACCACGCCCGGGAGGCGGTGGGTCGGTGACGGGCGGAGGCGACGTGTGGGCGGCGCGCCGGCAGCGCATGGCCCGTGTGCGCGCCCGGATGGAGGAGCTCGGCGTCGAGTGCCTCCTTCTGTCCCTGGGAGCCGACCTCCCGTGGGTGACCGGGTACCACGCCATGCCCCTGGAGCGGCTGACGATGCTGGTCCTCGCCACCGACGCCGACCCCGTCCTGGTGGTACCCGTGCTGGAGGCCGCCAGGGTCGACCAGGACGGTGAGGTGTTCTCGCTCCGGCCGTGGCAGGAGACCGAGGACCCCGTCGCCATCGTGGCCGAGCTGATCGGCACCCGGCGGCGCCTGGGCATCTCCGACCGGACCTGGGCCACCTTCGTCCTCCAGCTCCAGGCCCGGGTGACGGACGCCCGCTGGCACCCGGCTTCGCTGGTCACCGCTCCCCTCCGGGCCGTGAAGGACGCCGTCGAGGTGCAGGCCCTGCGCGCCGCTTCGGCCGCAGCCGACCGGGTCGCGGCCCGGCTGGTGGCGGGGGAGATCCCCCTGGTCGGGCGCACGGAGGCCGAGGTCTCCGCCGATATCGGGCGCCAGTTGCGGGCCGAGGGCCACGACCGGGTGAACTTCGCCATCGTCGGCAGCGGTCCCAACTCGGCCAGCCCGCACCACGAGCCCGGCTCCCGCCGCATCGGGCCCGGTGAGGCGGTGGTGTGCGACTTCGGCGGGACCATGCGGGGCTACTGCTCCGACATCACCCGCACCGTGTTCACGGGCCACCCTCCGTCCGAGCTGCGCGATCTGTACGGGGTGGTGCAGGAGGCACAGGAAAAGGCGGTGGCGGCCGCCGTGGTCGGTACGCCCTGCGAGGATGTGGACGCCACGGCTCGGAGGATCATCGAGGAGGGCGGCTACGGGCCCTTCTTCATCCACCGCACCGGGCATGGCATCGGCCTGGAGGAGCACGAGGAGCCCTACCTCGTCGGGGGCAACTGCCAGCCGCTCGTGGCCGGCCACTCCTTCTCGATCGAGCCCGGGATCTACCTGGCCGGTCGGGTCGGAGCCCGCATCGAGGACATCGTGGTCGCCACCGACGCCGGGCCCGAAGCGCTCAACCGCGTCGACCACGGCCTCGCGGTGGTAGAGGGCTAGCGGGGCCCGTGGACCTCGGGATCGCCGGGAAGACGGCGCTGGTGACCGCATCCTCCAAGGGATTGGGACGGGCGTCGGCGGAGGCACTGGCCGCCGAAGGGGCGCGGGTGACCATCTGCGCGCGCGGGGCCGCGGCGCTGGCCGACGCCGAGCAGTCCCTGATCCGAAGCGGCGCCGAGGTGCTGGCCATCGAGGCCGATGTCACCGAGCAATCGACGCCGGCCCGCCTGGTGCAGGAGACGGTGGCCCGCTTCGGCGGGCTCGACATCCTGGTGGCCAACGCCGGCGGCCCGCCTCCGGGGCGGTCGCTGGAGGTGGACGACGCCGCACTTCTGGCCGCGCTCAACGCCAACCTGCTGACGAGCATCCGGCTGGTCCGAGAGTCTGTGCCCCACATGCGGGCCGCCGGATGGGGCCGCATCTGCTGCATCACCTCCTACCTGATCAAGCAGCCCGCTCCCAACCTGAGCCTGTCGAACGTGGCCCGGACAGGACTGTGGGCCTGGGCCAAGACCGCCGCCGCCGATCTCGTCTCCGAAGGCATCACCCTGAACCTCACCTGCCCGGGGCCGCATGCCACCGAGCGCATGCGGGAGCTGGGCGGTGGCGGCGGCCGCATGGCCGATCCCGCGGACTTCGGCAAGGTCGTGGCCTTCCTCTGCTCTGACCCTGCCCGCGATGTCAGCGGGGTGGCGTTGCAGGTCGATGGTGCCGCGACCACGGCGCTCGCCTGAGCGCGGTCGCTCCGCGCCCTTGAGGTCGGGGTCGACCAGGTGATCCGGCTCGACGCGGCCACGGTGCTGTTGCAGTGGGCGACGGGCGGCTTGCTCTTCCTCTGGGTGACCACCAGGCGGCGCGAGGTCGGCATCGGGTACGGGTGGCTGCTACGCGGCGTCTACGGGGTGATGGCCGCCGGGTCCGTCCTCGCCGGGCGGATGGTGAGGCCCGACACGGCCCGGGACGTCTGGGCCGCCCTCACCGCGGCGGCCGCGGCCGTGGCTCTGGTGGTGTCGGTCGTCAGGCGCCGGTCCGGGGTGGCGGGAGAGCGGGCCCGCCAGGCCCGGCGCTCGGCCCGGGTGGCGGCGATGACCGGCATCGAGCGGGACCA
>DATGAX010000247.1:0-3881 GCA_035312965.1 Acidimicrobiales bacterium | reverse complement strand
GGATCCAGGAACGGCACCCGCACGGACGCGATGAAGTCCTCCTCCTCGCCAGGCTGCAAGCGCCGGATGACGGTCTCCATGCCCCCAGTCTGTCGACCCGCCGGGCCGGCGACACGGGATTTACGAGAAGCGGCGCTCGATCAGCTCGACCTTCACCTCGGACTGGTTGGCGTCGTCCCCTTTGTCGTCGAGCAGGGCGCGCCGGTCCGCCTCGGCCTCGGCCGCCGCGGTCTTGTCGGCCGCCGCCAGGCGGGCGTCGAAGCCTTCCTTGACCAGCTTCTCGGCCTCGTCGACGAGGGCGGCGACCATCTCGTCCTCGGGTACCACCCGGACGATCTGGCCCCGGATGAAGAGGTGCCCGCGGTGGCGGCCGGCGGCGATGCCGAGGTCGGCCGAGCGGGCCTCGCCCGGGCCGTTGACCACGCAGCCCATGACGGCCACCTGCAGGGGGATCTCGCGGCCCTCGAGAGCCGCCTGCGCCTCCTGGGCGACCTTGTAGACGTCGATCTCGGCCCGCCCGCAGGCCGGGCAGGCGATGAGATCCACGTTGGTGCGCTCCCGCAGGCCGAACGACTCGAGCAGCACCCGGCCCGCCTTGGCCTCCTCGACGGGGTCGGCGGTGAGCGAGTAGCGGATCGTGTCGCCGATCCCCTCGGACAGCAGGGTGGCGATCCCGGCCGTGGCCTTGATCGTCCCCGGCGGGGGCGGGCCGGCCTCGGTCACGCCGAGATGGAGGGGGTGATCGGTCACCTCCGACAGCTGCCGGTAGGCCTCGATCATGAGCGGCACGTTGGACGCCTTGACCGAGATCTTGACGTCGTCGAAGCCCTCCTCGGCGAAAAGGCCCAACTCGATCTGGGCCGACTCGACCAGCGCCTCGGGCGTGGCGCCGCCGTACTTCTTGTACAGGCGGGGATCGAGCGAGCCGGCGTTGACCCCGATGCGGACCGGCACGCCGCGGTCCCGGCACTCCCGGGCGACCAGCTTGATCTCCTCGGGCTTGCGCAGGTTGCCCGGGTTGAGCCGGAGGCAGTGGACCCCGGCTTCCAGGGCGGCCAGGGCCATCTCCACGTGGAAGTGGATGTCGGCCACGATCGGGACCGGGCTGCGGTCCACGATGCGGGCCAGGCCCTCGGCCGCTTCCTTCTCGTTGCAGGTGCAGCGGACGATATCGGCGCCCGCCGCGTTGAGGGCGTAGATCTGGGCCAGCGTGCCTTCCACGTCCGCCGTCTTGGTGATGGTCATCGACTGGACGGTGATCGGGGCTCCCCCGCCGACCTGCACGTCCCCCTTCTTGTGGCGAAGGACGACGGGGCGGGTGGGCTTCCGGGGATATCTGGGTGTGATGTCGGGGGGCATCGGTGTCAGCTCCAGGCTAGTTGGACAGTGTCCGGAGGTTGATGAGGATCCACCCGGCGCTGTAGAGGACGAACACGGTCAGCATCGTGTACATGACCGGCAGCAGCTTCGCCATGTCGACCCGGTACGGCCGGCGGACGCTCCGCACCCCCTCGTAGAGAGCCACGACCACGCGGCCGCCGTCGAGGGGGAAGAAGGGCAGGAGGTTGAGGATGCCGATCGAGATGTTGATGACCGCGAAGACCCAGAGGACCGAGGCCAGACCCTGCTGCGACGCCTGGTGCAGGACGCTCGGCAGGGCCACGACGGTGGTGAGCTGGGCGTCGCAGCCCGTGGTGGCGGCCTTCTGGCTGGTCAGCATGTGAAGGTACGAGTCGACCCCGTGGAACGTCACCAGGTTCCCGAGGGCGTCGAAGGTGCGGGCCCCGACCGACACGAAGGCGCCGCCGGCATGGCTGACCGCCCCGCCGCCGGAAGAGGACACCACGGATGTGGCCGCCGCCTCCAAGCCGATGATCGCCTGCTTGGAGCACGGGTCCACCTGCGGGGTGGCGGTCAGATGGATGAGGCGGCCGCTGCGCAGCACCGTCACGTCGAGTTGCTGGCCGGCGCGGGCGTGGATGTAGGCGGTCTGGTCGTCCCAGGACGCGAAACGACGACCGTCGACGGCCTGGATGCGGTCCCCGAGCCTGAATCCGGCCAGCTGGGCCGGGCTGGGGGCGTTGCCGAACTTCGTGATGATGGAGGCGATCGGGGCGGCGGCCGGCGGCGGCGGCGGCTTCAGGTAATAGCCCTGGTCGCCGGTCCAGAAGAACATGGCGAACAGCACGCCCAAAGCGATGACGAAGTGCATCGAGGACCCGGCCACGTCGATCAGCAGGCGCCGCCAGAGGGGGGCGGACCGGTAGGTGCGGGGCTCGTCGGCGCCGTCCACCTCGTCCAGGTTGTTCATGCCGATTATGCGGCAGTAGCCGCCCAGGGGCAGGGCCTTGACCCCGTACTCCGTCTCGCCCTTCCGGACCGACCAGAGCCGCGGTCCGAAACCGACGAAGAACTCCGTCACCTTCACCCGCCCGGACTTGGCCGCGACGAAATGCCCGAACTCGTGGGCCACGATGCAGCCGACGAGGAGCAGGATGAGCAGCACCGTTTCGCCGTAGCCGGCCAGGTAGCCGAGGCCGATGAGGGCGGCCACTCCCAGAGCCAGCCGCAGCAGCTCGGCCCGGTCGGACCGGGCCGGCTCGCCCGGCGGCGCCGGTTGGGTGGCCGGCCGCTCGGCGACGGTGCTCATGCCCGGGTCACCGCAACACGAGGCGGTCGGCGGCCCGCTGGGCCAAATCGCGGCCGGCGCGGTCGGCTTCGAGCACGTCGTCCACGCTACCGGGCCACCCGCCGCTGTAGTCGGCGAGCACCGTCTCGATGATGGCCGGGATGTCCACCCACCGGATGCGGCCCTCCAGGAAGGACGCCACCGCCACCTCGTTGGCCCCGTTGAGCCAGGCCGGGGCGGCGCCACCGAGCCGGCCGGCGTGGTAGGCCAGACCCAGGCAGGGAAAGGCGTCCCAGTCCGGGGGCTCGAACGTCAGGGCGCCGACCGAGGCCCAGTCGATGGCGCCGAAGGGCACCGGCAGCCGATCGGGATAGGCCAGCGCGTAGCCGATCGGGAGTCGCATGTCGGGCATCGACAGCTGGGCCAGGCAGGCCCCGTCGACGGTCTCGACCATCGAGTGCACGATCGACTGGGGGTGGACCACGACGTCGATGCGGTCGTAGTCGATCCCGAACAGCTCATGGGCCTCGATGACCTCGAGCCCCTTGTTCATCAGCGTGGAGGAGTCGATGGTGATCTTCGGGCCCATGGTCCAGGTCGGGTGGGCCAGCGCCTCGTCGAGCGTCACCTCTCCGAGTGACGTGCGGGACCGGCCGCGGAAAGGGCCGCCGCTGGCCGTCAGCACGACGCGCCGCAGGGAGCCGGCTCCCACGCCGCGCAGGCACTGGTGGACGGCGCAGTGCTCGGAGTCGACTGGGACGATCTCGGCTCCGGGGGTGGCCCGGGCCACCTGGACCACGGGGCCGCCGGCGATCAGCGACTCCTTGTTGGCCAGGGCCAGGCGGCGCCCGGCGTTGAGCGCGGCCAGGGTCACCGGCAGACCGGCGAAGCCCACCACCCCGTTGACCACCACGTCGGCCTCGGTGGAGATGGCGGCCAGCGCGTCCGGGCCGGCCAGAAGCTCGGTGCCGGGTGGAAGCCGCTCGGCCAGCTCGGCCGCCCGCCCTGAGTCGACCAGGGCGACCTGTTCGGGGCGCAGCAGGTGGGCCTGCTCGGCCAGCCGATCCACGGATCGGGCGGCGCCGATGGCCACCACCCGGTAGCGGTCGGGGTTGGCCCGGATCACCTCGACGGCCTGGGTGCCGATCGACCCGGTGGAGCCGACCAGACTGACGGTGGCCGTGCCCGGTCTCCTCATCGGAGGCTCCCGGCCAGGCGGCGGGCGGCCAGCGCCTTGGTGGTGGTGGCGGCG
>DATGAX010000246.1:0-5901 GCA_035312965.1 Acidimicrobiales bacterium | reverse complement strand
GCCTTCTGCAGGCCGGCCCGACGCGGGAGGTGTTCGCCCGCCCGGCGTCGCCGAAATCCTTCTGCACCTGCTGGAGGGCGGGCATCTCGGACGTGCACGGCTGGCAGGTGCTGGACCAGAAGTTGAGGACGAGAGGTCCCTGGTCGAGGTCGGACAACCGGCCGGCCGCCGACCCGTTCAGGGCCGGCAGCTCGAACGGCGGTGCCTGGCCGCCCACCACGGCCTGTCCGCCCCGCGCCGGGTTCAGCGCGGGACCGGCCACTTTCACCTGCTGGGCTTTCGGCAGCAGATCGTCGGCCATCTGCGCCATGGCGTGGGCGTAGTAGGCGGTGCTGATGGCGCCCTGCCCGAAGTAGGCGTAGGCCCGGCTGGACCCGGACGGGTCGATGAAGTCGAGGAGGGCGTCATGGACCACCGTGCGGGTCTTCGCGTCGGGGATGACCGTCACCTTGTAGTCGTCCCACGTCCGGCGCAGCTGCTCCGGCGGGCCCGTGACGTACACCCAATTCGGCAGGCTCTCCACCTGGTTCCGCTCCGACCAGCTGAGCGGGTAGGCGGGGGCGGTGTAGTAGGGGTTGGCGTTGACCGAGAGGAAGACGACGTCCTTGGCCGCCGGGCCCAGATCCCGGTCGGCGGCGACGACGGCCTGCGCCAGGAGGGTGCAGAGGTCGGTGCACCTGTCGTCGTTGAGCGACCAGACCACCACCTTGCCCCGGAACTGGTCCAGCGTGGTGGGCCGGCCGTGCTGGTCGACCAGGGCGAGGGGCGGGGCCGGGCGGGCCCGGGCCGGCGGGATCACGTTGAGCTGCATCAGGTCGGCGGCGGCCGGGTCGATCCCGGGGGCCCGATCGGTCACCGAGGCGGTCCCCGATCGGCCTGCGCCGGTGCCGACCCCGGCGAAGAGGATGACCGCCAGTACGCCGGCGAGGACGCAACCCGTGGCGAGTGCGGCGAGCCGGCGGCGGGCCGGGTTCAAGTGGCGCGGGCGCCTGTGCGGGCCGGCGCCGCCGACCCCGCATCGGCACCGGCCCGGCTCCGGGGGCGGCTCAACCCGCCGGCCACGATGGCGGCCACGACGGCGGCGCCGAGCAGGGCGCCGACCAGGCGGGCGTGGGCATCGATGGGGTTGGAGATGTCGAGCTGGATGTGGTTGACGAGGCGCTGGACGGCGAAGGTCCGGCCCGGCGACACGATGTCGGCCACCCAGTACCAGGTCAGGTAGGCGCCCACCACCAGCAGGATGAGCCCCCCGACCACGGGCACGAACCTCGACAGGGCCCGCAGATGACGGCCGGCGCCGCGACCGAGCAGGGCGATGCCGACGGCCAGGGCGCCGAGGATGGTGGCCATGCCCAACCCGTAGGCGACCAGACCCGACACGGCGCGCACCGACGACGCACGGGCGAAGCTGGCCGCCACGCCACCCACGAACAGCGGCAGGGCGCAGCCGATCGACGCCACGCCGTAAGAGAAGCCGAACACGGCGAGGGCGGCGGGCCGGCGCAATCCGGAACCGGTGCCGATGTGCGGCACCGGCACCCGGAGCGGACGGCGGGCCACGGTCAGCACCCCCAGCCCCACCATGACCACCCCGACCGCGACCATGGCGTAACGGGCCACGCTGGCCGAGTGGTCGGCCAGAGCGGACCACCCGAAGCGGGTGACCAGCCCGAGGGTCCCGAAGAGCACCACGAAACCGACGGTGGCGTAGGCGGCGGCGGTCACCGCCCGAGCGGCCCTGAGGGCGGCCCGGTCGCCGTCCGCGGCGGCGGTGGCGGTGGTGGGAGTGGTGGGGGCGGTGGCGGTCCCGGGGGGCGCGGACGGGCCGACGAAGAGCTCCAGGTAGGCCGGCAGCAGCGGGAAGCCGCAGGGGTTGACGGCGGCCATCATCCCGAGGGTGAACGGGTACAGCAGCGATGACGAGGCCACGGCGCTCCGATGCTACGCACGGGCCCGCGCCTCGGCCAGGCGGGCTCTAGCCAAAAACTAGAACACGTTCTAGAATCGTCGGCATGGACACGACCGGCCCGGTCTGGGACGCCGACAACCACTATTACGAGGCCACCGACGCCTTCACCCGCCATCTGGCCAAGGAGGACGGACCCCGCTGCGTGCAGTGGGCCACCATCGACGGGCGGCAGTACCACGTGCTGGGCGGCCGGGTCAGCCGGGCGGTGGCCAACGCCACGTTCGATCCGGTGGCCAAGCCGGGGTGCCTGAGCGAGTACTTTCGCGGCAACCCCAACCGCATCAACCCCCTGGAGCTGCTCAAGGACCACGAGCCCATCCGGGCCGCCTACCGCGATCCGGCGGCCCGGCTCGAGACCCTCGACGCGCAGGGCATCGAGGGGTGCTTCATGTTTCCCACCCTCGGGATGATCTACGAGGAGCTGCTCAAAGACGACCCCGAGGCGGTGGGCAAGACCTTCCGGGCGTTCAACCGGTGGCTGGCCGAGGACTGGCCCTTCGACTACCAGGGCCGCATCGTCACCGCACCGTATCTGACGCTGGCCGACGTGGACTGGGCCGTCGAGGAGCTGGAGTGGGCACTCGGCCAGGGCGCCCGGCTGATAGTGATGCGGCCCGCCGCGCCCACCACCGTGGTCGGGCGGCGCAGCCCCTTCGACCGCATGTTCGACCCGTTCTGGGCCCGGGTGGACGAGGCCGGCATCACCGTCGTGGTCCACGCCGGTGACAGCGGGACGAGCTCGGACGGCTATGCGGCCGACGGTTTCGCGGCCACCTTCAAGGGCGGCTACGGCCCGTCCATCAAGAGCTTCGCCATCGAGAAGGCGGTGCACGACTACCTCCTCTCCATGGTCCTGGCCAACCACTTCGGCCGGTTCCCCCGGCTGCGGGTGGCGTCGGTGGAGAACGGGGCGGAGTTCATCCCCGACCTCTTCCGCAAGCTGCGGTCGCAGGACCACAAGGCGCCGGGCTGGTTCAAGGAGGACCCGGTGGAGACCTTCCGCCGCCACGTCTGGGTCAACCCGTTCTGGGAGGACGACCTCGAAGCGGTAGTGGAGTGGATGGGCGCCAACCGGGTGATCTTCGGCTCGGACTGGCCGCACATCGAGGCGCTGCCCGAACCACTCGACTACCTGCCGGAGACCAAGCCGTTGACCGAGGCCGACCGGCAACTGGTCCTGCACGACAACGCGTTGGAGTTGGCCGCGCTCCTGCCCTAGGGGTCGTCGTCGGGCGGGCTCGGCGGGTTGGCGGGTCGGCGGGGTCGGTCAGGCCGGGGGTCCGGCCTGCAGGGCCGTGGTGGCGGTGTGAGATCCGCCTGAGGCGTCGGTCCAGCCGATCGTGATGCTCCGGCCCGGCTGGTCACCGGCCAGGAGCTCGGTCAGCGTGGCGGGTCCGGTAACCGTCCGGCCGTCGATGCCGGTGATGACGTCACCCGCGGCCAGCCCGGCCGAAGCAGCGGCGCTGCCGGGGACGACGCTGCTCACCATCGCCCCCGGCGTTCGGGCAGCGCCGAACGGGGAGTCGGCCGGAGAAGAGACCAGCACGCCCAGGAAAGCGGTCGGGCCGACGTGGACCGTGGCCGAGGACACTCCCGTTTCGATCTGGTGGGCGATGGCCAGGGCCCGGGCGATCGGGATGGCGTAACCCTCGCTGGCTCCGCTCGTTGCGGACTGCAGGGAGAAGCCCTGGGCCGCGGCGGTGTCCATCCCGACGACCTTCCCGGTGTTGTCGACCAGGGGGCCGCCGGAGTCACCTGACCGTACGTCGGCGTCGGTCTCGATCAGGTGGGAGAGGGTCTCACTGGCGCCGTCGAGCTCGTCGCTGGCCGTGATCGCCTGGTCCAGGGCGGTCACCGACCCGGCGGCCGCGGATGGGGTGCCGCCGACGCCACCGGCATTGCCGACCGCGACCACGGCCTGGCCGACCCGCAGCGCGCCGGAGTCGCCGATCGGGGCCGTCTGGAGACCTGATGCGGAGTCGAGTTGCAGCACGGCCACGTCATCCGCCTTGTCGTAGCCGATGACGCGGGCGGTGTACGTCCGGCCGCTGCCGACATCCACGGCTTGGATGGAAGTGGCTCCGGCGATGACGTGGTTGTTGGTCAGGACCTCGCCGGTCGACGTCAGGACGATCCCGGTGCCGGCGCCGCGCGCCTGCTGGTAGCGGTAGGTGGCATAAACGTCCACGACGGCACCGTCGATACGGGCCGCCGCCGTGGCGGGATCGGTGGCGCCGGGTGCCGGGTCCGGGGTGCCGGTCGCGTCCGGGGTGCCGGCCGGCGCCGACGCGGCGGGGTGAGAGCCGGCCGAGGCCGGCCATAGGGAGTGGCCGGCAACCGTCCCGGTGGCCAGGGCTCCGGCGGCCAAGGTGGCGACCACGGCGGGGCGGGTGCGCCGGTGGCGGCGCACCCTGACTCCTGTGGGCGGGTCGGTGGGCTGGTCGGTGGGTGGGGCGGTTCGTCCCGACCGGGGCGGGGGTTCGTTCGGCGTAGAGGAGAGATCGGTCATCGGATCGAATGATCGGCCGGGCCGCTGTGACGCACCTTGGAGCCGACTAGGAAGATCCTGAATCCGCGCCGGTAGACTCGGGCCTCCCCTCTTCCCCCCGGAGGTCCGATTGCGAACACTGGCGAGCTGGTGCTTCCGGCACCGCCGCATAGTCCTCGGTGGCTGGCTCGTTCTGCTCGTGGCCACCATGGCGGTCGGGCACGTGGCCGGGACCAACTTCGCCTCCCGGTTCCAGCTGCCCAACACCGAGTCGGCCCACGCCCTCCAGCTGCTGCAGAAGGACTTCCCGGCGGCGTCGGGCAGCACGGACCAGATCGTCGTAGCGGTGCGGTCCGGGACGGTCACATCCGCGCCCGTCCAGGCCCGGGTCACGGAGATGCTCCGCCGGGTGGCCAGGATCAAGGCCGTGCGGGCCGTCATGAGCCCCTACCAGGGCCAGGGTCAGGGCAGCCAGATCAGCGCCGACGGCCGGATCGCTTTCGCCACGGTGGTCTTCGACGCCCAGCCGGGCGCCAACCCCCGGGCCGACGTGGTGAAGGTGATGTCCACCGCCCGCGGCTACCGGACGGCCGACCTGCAGGTCGCTCTCTCCGGCCAGGACATAGAGAACTCACAGCAGCCGCAACCGGGCTCCAGCACGGCCATCGGAATCCTCCTGGCGCTCGTCGTGCTGCTCCTCGCCTTCGGCGCCCTGTCGGCCGCGGCCCTGCCCATCATCACCGCCCTCTTCGCCATCGCCGTCGGGTTCGTCCTGACCGGTCTGCTCAGCCACGTGACGGCCATCGCCACCTTCGCCACGATGCTCGGGGTGCTCATCGGGCTCGGGGTAGGGGTGGACTACGCCCTGTTCATCGTGACCCGGCACCGCAGCGCGGTTCGGGCCGGGGCCGGGCTGGAGGAGGCCGCCGTCGGGGCCGTCAACACTTCGGGCCGCGCCGTGTTCTTCGCCGGTCTCACCGTCTGCATCGCCATGATGGGGCAATTCGTGCTGGGCCTGCCCTTCCTGTACGGGCTGGCCCTCAGCGCGTCCATCACGGTGCTGCTCACGATGGTGGCGTCGCTCACCCTCCTGCCCGCCCTTCTCGGCTTCTTCGGAACCAGGGTGCTGAGCCGTCGGGAGCGCCGGGCGCTGCTCGAGCGGGGCCCGGAGGACGAGCACGCCAGCGGCTTCTGGTTCCGGTGGGCCCGGTTCGTGGAGCGGCGGCCGCGGGTGCCCGCCCTGCTGGCCCTGGCCGCCGTGGTCGCCCTGGCCCTGCCCGTGCTGACGTTGCGGTTGGGGCTGGACGACGCCGGGAGCGACCCGCCCGGCTCGGTGACCCTGCAGGCCTACCACCTGTTGGCCCGCGGCTTCGGACCCGGCTTCGCCGGACCGCTGCAGCTCGTGGCCGCCCTCCCCAACCCGGCCGCTGCGGCGTCCTTCGAC
>DATGAX010000245.1:0-3866 GCA_035312965.1 Acidimicrobiales bacterium | reverse complement strand
GTGGCCAGCAGGGCCGCGCCGCCGGCTCCGGCGAGCACCAGACCGGGGCGCCGGCGCTGCGGTCGTGCCACAAACGGAAAATACATGAAACTACTTGAAAGGTACACCCCGGCGCCGTCATGCTGGCCCCCGCACCGACCGAGCGAGAGACGGAGCGAGGAGGAGAAGTCCTGATGCTGATGATCACGGGGACGCGCATCGAACCCACTGTCGAGGGGCTGCCGGGATGGGACGCGGTCAAGCACCTGGCCGATCAGATCGGCGGCGTCGCCCTGATGCTCGCCGTCCTCGGTGTCGTCATCGGCGCGGCGGCCTGGGCCCTGGGCTCGCACTCGCAGAACTACCACCAGTCCTTCTCCGGAAGGAGAGCGGTTCTCGTGTCGGGGCTTGCCGCGCTGGTCATCGGGGCCGCTCCCACGATCGTCGACTTCTTCTTCGGCGTCGGCCAGAAGATCAAGCAGTGAAGGGGCGGGCGTGGTTGGCGGTGGGCGCGCTCCCGCCTCTCGTCACCGGGCTGTGGTGGATGGCGCGGGCCCACACCCAGCCGGGAAGGTCGGCCCCGGGGATCTCCCTGCCCGCGTCGCCGTCGGTGACACCTGGCGGCCCGGGGCCCACGCCCGAGGGGGCCACCACGGCGGCCGATGACATCGCCGAGGTCATGGGGAGCGAGGCCATGCTCGACCCGGGGCGGCGGCGGGCCGTCCTCTATCCCTTGATCGCCCCCGAAGCCAGGCCTGCCATGGAAGCCGGCTACGACGCGGCCATGGCCCAGCTCGAGGGCAAGACGGGGTGGGCCGCGGACCTGGCCGCCGGGATACCGGTGCTGATGCGCTCGGCCGTGTTCGGCTCCCGGGTGGTCGCCTACGACGGTGCCACCGCGAAGGTCGAGGTGTGGATGGCCTCGGTGGTGGGATCCGCCCGAAGCGGCCCGGTGGCCGAGGCCTGGGGAACGACGGCCATGGAGCTGCGATGGGCCCAGGGGCGGTGGTGGCTGGCGTCGGTCTTCACGACCGACGGACCCGGGCCGACCGAGGCGTTGACTCCCCCGGCCCCGCCGGCCGATCTGTACGCATGGGCCGCCACCGGCCCTCGGCGAGATGCTGCGGCGCCGCGACCCTGACGGCGCGAGCCGGCGGCGCCTCGTGGGTGGCGCCATGCTCGGCCTGGGGGCGGCTGCCGCCGCGAGCGTCGCCGTCCTCGTCCTATGTTCCCGGGCCGGAGCGGACGCGGCTCCCGCGGCGACGACCACGACGGCGGTCGCGGCCGGGCCCGCCTCTCCTCCCGGTTGCCCCCTGCTTCCCGCCGGTCAGCTCGCCTCGTGCCTGGGCGGCAACGGGTCCGCCACCCTGGCCAGTCCCGTGGCCGGGGCGGTGGGCGCGGCCTTCAGGCCCCTGATGGAGGCGGGCACCGGCATCGCCCTGCGGGTGGTGACGGGTTGGGTGGCGGACTCCGCGTCCTGGCTGCTCCACGGCCTGGGTGACCTGCTCGACGACCGGTCCGGTCCCACCCGTCCCCAGCTGCGATCGCGGTGGTTCGACGCCAGATACGACGTGATGGCGAGGCTGGCCGCGGTGGCGGTGACCCCCATCCTTCTGGTCGCGCTCGTGCACGCCATCGTGCGCCAGGACGTCGGTGCCGTGGTGCGAGCAACCTTCGTGCACCTGCCGCTGGCGCTGCTGCTCGCCTTCGTCGCCGTCAAGGTCGTCGCCGTGGGCGTGGAGCTGACCGACGCGCTCAGCACCGTCGCCGCCGGGGGCGCGTCCACCGACGCCCACAAGGCGCTCACGGCCGTCGCCGAGATCGTCGCCCGGGGATCACTGGCCGATGGCCCGGGCGCCCCGCTGTTCGTCGGGCTGGTGATGGGCGGCGTGGTTGTTCTCGCCGGCCTCCTGTTGTGGGTCGAGCTCGTGCTGCGCGCCGCGGCCATCTACGTGGCCGTCCTCTTCCTGCCCCTGGCCCTGGCCGCGTTCATATGGCCGGTCACCGCGCACTGGTCGCGGCGTCTGGCCGAGACGCTGGCCGCGCTGGTGCTCTCCAAGTTCGTCGTGGTCGCCGTCCTGGCCCTGGGCTTCTATGCCTTCCAGTCGGGTGCGCTGGGTCAGTCGGTCGGGGGTGGGCTCGTGCCCGGGGCGTCCCTCCTTCTCCTCGCCGCCTTCGCTCCCTACGTCCTGCTGCGCCTCGTCCCGCTGGCCGAGGCCGGCGCCCTGGCCCACATGGAGGGCGTGTCCCGCCGGGCGGTGGGGATGACGGGGCGAACGGCGTCGTCGGCCCTGGGCCATGCCCGGGCGGCTGCGGTGCGAGAGGGCCCCGAGCCGGCGCCGGCCGCGGCGGGGGTCGAGCCCGCCGTCGGCGTCCCGCCTGCGATCGTGCCCGCCTCCACCGGCCATGCCTCCGAAGCACCCACGCCGGCGGGCCCCGAGCACCCTCCACCGCCCTCCGAGCCGGCCGGCCCACCGGCGCCGGGCGACTCGTCCGGTGCCGCCGAACCCGACATCCACTTCCCGGGGCGCCCGTCGTTCCGGGTCGCGCTGGAGCAGTTGGGAGGGCTCGACGTCGGGCCCGTCCCGGGCGAGGACCCGTCCCCGGACGACGGCCGCAGTTGACGGCGGCGCGGTGACGACCGCCGAGGGCCGCCGCTACCGGTTCGCCCCTCTGGAACGGAGGGGCGTCATCGCCGGTGTGAGGGCCGGCCAGCTCGTGGCCGCGACCACGGGCCTGGTGGCTGGCGTCGCGGCCCTGCGTGCTGCGCGGAGTCCCCTCCTCGGCGCCGTGCTGGCCGCCGCCCTGGCTGCGGGGGGTGCGGCCGTCGCCTGGTTGCCGGTGAAGGGACGCACGACCGAGGAATGGGCCCCGGTCGGATGGTCTTGGGCCCGAGCGCGTCTCGCCGGGCGACACCGGCACGTGGACCGGGCCTGCCTGGTTGGCTCGCCCCCGCCTGGGCCCGGGGGTGGCACGACCGACGCCTCCGCCGGCCGGGGACCCCTGGCGGGCTGCGAGGTGTTGGTCCCGCCCGTTGGCCTGGGCGGCAGGCGCATGGCCATCGTGCAGGACCGCCAGTGCGGCACCTTCGTGGGCGTCCTCGCCGTGCGGGCCTCGGGCTTCGCCCTGGTGGGAGGGGAGGAGCAGAGGAGAAGGCTGGACGCGTGGGCCGCGGTGCTCTCCGGCCTGGCCCGCGAGGGCACCCTCGTGCATCGGGCCCAGTGGGTCCTGCGCGTCGTACCCGGTGACGCCGACGACCTTCTGCGCCATCTGGAGGCGGCGGGGTCGCCCGGCGCGCCGGCGGACGCCACGGCGTCGTACCGCGAGCTCGTCGAGGGCGCGGGGCCGGCCGCGCAGCGGCACGAAGCTTTCCTGGCCCTCGCCGTCCACCGGCGGCGAGTCCGCTCCAGGGGGGAAGCGGGCGGGGCACCCGAGGTCGTTGCCCGCGAGCTGCGGGCGCTGGAGGCGGCGCTGGCGCCGACCGACATCGAGAGCGAAGGGCCGCTGGGTGCCGGAGCCCTTCGGCGCCTCCTGCGGGAGATGGCCGACCCCGCGCTGGCGAGGGCCGGGATGAGAGGCAGGGGCCAGGTCGGCGCCTTGGGCGGCGTGCCCATGGCCGGCGACGGCGGGTGGTCCATGTACCGCTGCGACGGCGGGTACCACGCCAGCTACTGGATCGCGGAGTGGCCTCGCGTCGACGTGGGGCCCGAGTTCCTCACGCCCCTGCTCCTGGGCGCGCAGCACCGGCGCACCGTGTCCCTGGTGCTCGAGCCCGTCCCGGCCAGGCGGGCAGCCCGAGAAGCGGAAGCGGCCCGCACCGCGCACATGGCCGACGACGAGCTCCGCCGTCGTGGCGGCTTCATCACCAGCGCGCGGCGGCGGAGGGA
>DATGAX010000244.1:0-4547 GCA_035312965.1 Acidimicrobiales bacterium | reverse complement strand
CGGGCCTTCCGCCGGGCCGCCGAAGCGGTCGAGGGCGTGGACCGGGACCGCCTGGAGGCTCTGTACGCGGCGCGCCGGCTCAAGGAGCTCGACGGGGTCGGTGACACGACCGCCGGGATCATCGCCGAGGTGATGGACGGCCGCCAACCGGCCTACCTGGCCGAGCTCGAAGCCGATCCCACCCCGAAGGTCAGCGAGGCCGCGGCGGCCTACCTGGCCGCCCTTCAGGGCGACTGCCACAGCCACAGCGACTGGTCGGACGGGGGCAGCGACATCCGCACCATGGCCGAGGCGGCCGCCGCCCTCGGGCACCGCTACTTCGCCCTCACCGACCACAGCCCCCGCCTCACGGTCGCCCATGGACTCGACGCCGGCCGCCTGGCGGCCCAGCTGCGGGTGGTGGAGCGTCTCAACGAGGAGATGGCTCCGTTCCGGATCCTCACCGGGATCGAGGTCGACATCCTGGAGGACGGATCGCTCGACCAGGACGCAGGGTTGCTGGCCGACCTGGACGTGGTGGTGGCCAGCGTGCACTCCAAGCTCTCCATGGAGTCACCCCAGATGACCCACCGGATGCTCGCCGCCGTCGAGAGCACCCACGTCGACATCCTCGGCCACTGCACCGGCCGTAAGATCGTGGGCCGGGGCCGCAAGGCCTCGACGTTCGACGCCGCCCGGGTGTTCCGCGCCTGCGCCGACACGGGCACTGCGGTGGAGATCAACTCCCGCCCCGAGCGCCGCGACCCACCACGGGAACTGCTGCAGCTGGCGGTCGACAGCGGCTGCCTGTTCAGCATCGACACCGACGCCCACGCCCCCGGGCAGCTCGAGTGGCAGTACCTGGGCTGCGAGCAGGCCGCAGAGGCCGCCGTCCCGGTCGAGCGGGTGGTCAACACCTGGCCGGCCGACCGCCTCCTGGCCTGGACGGGCCGTTAGGCGACCGGCGCGACCGCCGCCCCTTTTGTCCACCTAGTCTTTCGATCGTGTCCGACACACTGCCGCCCGGGCCGGCGTGGCCGACCATCGTCCAGGCCGCCCTCATGCTGGGCGGGCCCCGCTGGCTGGAATGGTGCCACCGGCGCTACGGCGACCGGTTCACGCTTCGGCTCGGCCGCTGGGGCACCCTCGTCTACCTGGCCGACCCCGACGACATCCGCCAGGTCTTCCGGGGCGACGACACCGTGCTCCACGCCGGCGAGGCCAACGCCACCGTTCTGGGCCGGGTGCTCGGCCCCCACTCCGTCCTGATCACCGACGAGGACGTCCATCTCCGTCAGCGGCGCCGGCTCAACGGCCCTTTCCACGGCGGCTCGGTCGCCCGGCTGGTGCCCCGCATGTCGGCCATCGCCGCCGCCGACGTGGACCGGTGGCCGGTCGGTCGACCCTTCCCGGTGCTCGACCGGATGCGGGCCATCACCCTCGAGGTCATCCTCCAGACCGTCATCGGCGTCACCGACGAGGCCCGGCTCGACCGCCTGCGGGCCGCGCTGCTCCACCTGAGCGACATCCCCGTGTGGCAGATGGCTCAGTTCGTCATGCCCGGGTTGAGCGACCACCGGCCCTGGCGCAGCTTCTGGAAGCGCAAGGCCCGCGCCGACGCCCTCCTGTTCGAGGAGTTCGAGCGGGCCCGCCTCGACCCCGAACTCGACTCCCGGACCGACGTGCTGGCCATGCTGGTCCGCCACCGGGAGGAGGACGGTTCGGCCATGACCGCCGATGAGCTGCGGGACCAGATCGTCACGCTGCTCCTCGCCGGGCACGAGACCACCGCCACCGGGCTGGCCTGGGCTCTCGAACGGCTCACCCGCCACCCCGAAGTGCTGCGCCGGGCGACCGCGGCGGCGCGCCAGGGCGACGACGACTACCTGGACGCAGTAGTCACCGAGACGCTGCGCAGCCGGCCCGTCGTGCCAGATATCAGCCGCCGTCTCACGGCCGACTTCCAGCTGGGCGAGTACACCCTCCCGGCCGGCGTGTTCGTCGACCCGGCCATCGTGCTGGTGCACCGGTCCGGGCGGCTGTACCCGGCGCCCGAGCGGTTCGACCCGGCGCGGTTCGTCGGCGCCCGCCCCGACCCGGCCATATGGCTGCCGTTCGGGGGCGGCAGCCGGCGCTGCCTGGGCGCCGCCTTCGCCGCCACCGAGATGCGGGTGGTGCTAAGCGAGGTGCTCAAGCGAGCCGACCTGGCCCCGACGTCCGAGCCGGGCGAACGGTCCCGGATGAGGCACGTGACCCTGGCCCCGCACCGTGGCGGCCGGATACGCGTCGCTCAGCTCGTCGAGCGCCCCCCGGTGCGGGTCGACGGCGCGGTGCCCGCACCCACGTCACCGTGATCGCGGCAGCGGGCCGTCCACCCGGTCGGGATCACCAGCACCCGTAGCCTCCGGCCGCACGAGGGGCAGTGCCGGGGCGGTTCGAATCGCCCGGTGCAGGCGCCGAACGTGGAGCAGCTGTCGGTAGGACTGCCACATCCGGTGCAGTGCATCTAGAACGCCTTGGAGAGCGCCCCGATCGGCATGCGCAGGTCGCTCAGCATATCGAGGTCCTCCTGCGGGTCGCGGCCGAGGGTCGTGAGGTAGTTGCCGACGATGAGGGCGTTGATGCCCCCGGTGAGACCCATGGCCTGGAGCTCGCCCAACGTGATCTCCCGGCCGCCGGCGTAGCGCAGGATGACGCCCGGCAGGCCCAGGCGGAACAGGGCGATCCAGCGCACCGCCTCCAGCGCCCGGAGAGGCCGGCGGATCATGAGCGGGGTGCCCGGCCGGGGGTCGAGGAAGTTGACCGGGACCTCGCAGGGGTCGAGCTCGGCCAGCTGGCCGAGGAGCTCGAGCCGTTGCCCGTCGGTCTCGCCCATTCCCAGCAGGACGCCGCAGCACAGCTCCATGCCGGCTTCCTGGACCAGGCGGCACGTGTCCCAGCGCTCGTCCCACGTGTGGGTGGTCACGATGGTGGGGAAGAACGAGCGGGCCGTCTCGAGGTTGTGGTTGTAGCGGTGGACCCCGCCCCCGGCCAGCCGGGCCGCCTGCTCGGCATCGAGGATGCCGGCCGAGACGGCCACCTGCAGGCCGGTCTCGTCGCGGACGCGGGGCACCAGGTCGAGGATGCGCTGCAGGGTGCGCTCGTCGGGACCGCGCACGGCCAGAACGATGCAGAACTCGGTGGCGCCCAACTCGGCCGTCTGGCGGGCCGCTTCCAGCACCTCGTCCGTGTCGAGGAAGGGCGTGGCCAGAACCGGTGTGTCGAACCGGGACGACTGCGCGCAGAAGTGGCAGTCCTCGGGACAGCCGCCCGTCTTGGCCGAGAGGATCCCTTCGACCTCCACAGTTTCGCCGCACCACTCCAGCCGGACCTCGTGGGCCAGCGCGGCCAGCGACGGGACGGCCGAATCGGGCAGGGCGGCCAGCTCGGCCAGCTGGGGCGCGGTCAGGTGCCGGCGGTCCACCAGGAGGCGGCGGCGGGCATCGTCCAGAAGGGTGTAGGTCGAGGCGGGGGGCACGGGCCGTTATGGTAGAGGTTTCGTGGATCCCAGCCCCTCGGCCGCCCGGTGGATCGACCGTGACCGGCGCCGGGTGTGGCACGGGTTCACCCAGATGGCGACCTACCCGGACAACCGGCCCGTCATGGTCGAGCGGGGCGAGGGCCGCGAGCTGATCGACGTCGACGGCCGCCGTTACCTCGACGCCATCTCGTCCCTCTGGGTCACCACCCTCGGGCACCGGGTGCCGGAGCTGGACCGGGCCCTGGCCGAGCAGGCGGGCCGGGTCGCCCACTCGACGCTGCTCGGTCACGGCAACACGGTGGTCGTCGAGCTGGCCGAGGCCCTGGCCGGGGCCGTCCCGGTGGACGACGCCCGGTTCCTGTTCGCGTCGGACGGGGCGGCGGCGGTGGAGCAGGCGCTCAAGATCGCCTTCCAGTACTGGTGGAACCTGGGGGAGCGGGGGCGGGACCGCTACCTGGTCCTGGGGGACGGGTACCACGGGGACACGGTGGGGTCGTTGTCCCTCGGTGACGGTGGGTTCGGGACCGAGCTGTTCGACCCTTTGCGCTTCCCCGGGGTGGTGCGGACGCCCGGCTACCGATCGGAGGGGTGGCTGGAGGAGGCGTTGTCGGCGCTGTCCGCATCGGCGGGATCGCTGGCCGCCGTCGTGCTCGAGCCGCTGGTCCAGGGGGCGGCCGGCATGTACGTGGCGGAGCCGGCCGACGTGGGCCGACTGGCCGCCGCCTGCCAGGTGGCCGGCGTGCTCGTGATCAGCGACGAGGTGGCCACCGGGTTCGGCCGGACCGGCTCGATGTTCGCCTCGGCCCGTTGCGGCTTCCGGCCCGACCTGATGTGCATCGGGAAGGGGCTGAGCGGCGGGTACCTGCCCATGTCGGCCACGGTGGCGTCGGGCCGGGTGGCCGGCGCCTTCGACGGCGAGGATCTCGGGGCCCGCACCTTCTACCACGGGCACTCCTTCGGCGGGAACGCCCTGGCCGCGGCCGTCGCCCTGCGCCACCTCCGGCTGTTCGAGGAGTGGGACGTGCTGGCCAACGTGACAGCCCGGGCC
>DATGAX010000243.1:0-3288 GCA_035312965.1 Acidimicrobiales bacterium | reverse complement strand
GACCCTGGCCGCCCGGGCGGCCGGCCACGGCCCGGTCTCCCGGCTGGTGCACTGCGCCGGCATCTCGCCGACGATGGGCCAACCGAGGCGCATGTTCGAGGTCGACCTGGCGGGCTCGGCCCTCATGGTCGCCGCCTTCGAGTCGAGGATGGCCCGCGGCGGGGCCGCCGTCCTGTTCGCGTCGATGTCCGCCCACCTCATGGCCGCGGCCGATTCGTCCGAGCTCGACGCCGTCCTGGCCGACCCTCTCGCACCCGGTGCCGCCGACCGCTTCACCGCTTCGACGTCAGTGGCCGGCGACGCCGGCCTGGCCTACGCCTGGTCCAAGATCGGAGTGATCCGGCTGGCCCGGCGGGCCGCCCCGGCGTGGGGGCTGCGGGGGGCCCGGATCAACTCCGTCTCGCCCGGTTCGATCGACACACCGATGGGCCGCCAGGAGATGGCCACCCAGCCGGCCATGCATTCGATGCTGGACATCACGCCGATGGGGCGGCTGGGCCGGTCCGACGATCTGGCCGCCGCGGTGGAGTTCCTGTTGTCGGAGGCGGCCGCCTACATCACAGGCACCGACCTACTGGTCGACGGCGGGACGGTTGCAGCGGTGACGAATATCAAGTAGTGAATACTCATGGCTGACGTGACGGTCGTGCGGGCGGAACGGTGGCTGGACATCGACACCGGGGACGTCCACTCGCCGGCGGTGATGGTGATCGAGGGCAACCGGATCGCCGCCGTCGATCCGGCCCGGGCCGACATCCCGACCGACGCCCGCACCGTGGATCTGGGCGATGTGACCCTCCTGCCCGGCCTCATGGACATGGAGCTCAACCTGTTGATCGGAGGACCGGGCGGTCCCGACGGGCTGCCCGATCCGATGCACGGAGTACGCGACGACCCGGTGTACCGGACCCTCCGGGGCGTGGTCAACTGCGAGACGACGCTGATGGCCGGCATCACCACCGTCCGCAACCTCGGTCTGATGGTCTACACCGCCGGCTTCCTCCTCGACGTGGACCTGGCCCGGGGCGTCGACCAGGGGTGGTTCCCGGGACCGCGCATCGTCGCCGCCGGCCACGCCATCACCCCGACCGGCGGCCACCTGGACCCGACCATGTTCCAGCGGTTGGCCCCCGGCATCATGCCCCAGAGCGTCGAGCAGGGGATCGCCAACGGGGTTCCCGAAGTGCGCAAGGCGGTGCGCTACCAGATCAAGTACGGGGCCGGCGTGATCAAGATCTCGGCGTCGGGCGGGGTCATGTCGTTCAGCTCGGCGCCCGGCGCCCAGCAGTACTCGGACGAGGAGCTCGCCGCCATCGTCGACGAGGCGCACCGGGCCGGGCTTCGGGTGGCCGCCCATGCCCACGGTGACGCCGGCATCCGGGCCTGTGTCCGGGCCGGCGTCGACTGCATCGAGCACGGATCGCTGGCGACCCCCGAGACGATCCGGCTCATGGCCGAGCAGGGCACTTTCCTCGTCGGGACGTGCGCCCTGGCCGACCACATGGCTCTCGACCGGGTCGCGCCGGAGCTGCGCAAGAAGGCGGACGAGATCTTCCCCCAGGCCCGGCGGATGCTGGGCCAGGCGGTGGCCGCCGGGGTCAGGATCGCCTGCGGGTCCGACGCTCCCGCCATCCCGCACGGGCAGCAGGCATGGGAGCTGGCGGCCATGGTCGACCGGGGGATGACGCCTCTGCAGTCCCTGCAGGCGGCCACCCTGACCAGCGCCCAGCTGATCGAGCGGGACCACGACCTGGGCCGGCTGGCGCCCGGGTACCTCGCCGACATCATCGCCGTGCCGGGCGACCCGACGGTTGACATCAAGGCGGTCGAGGACGTCCGCTTCGTGATGAAGGACGGTCGCATCTACAAGGGTGCTTGAGCTAAGATATCAAGGCCTTGATATTCAGTCCATCCTCGAGCGAATGCAAGCCCTAGACGGGATCCGGGTCCTCGACCTCGGCACGTACATCGGTGGTCCCTACTGCGCGACCGTCCTGGGCGAGTTCGGGGCCGATGTGATCAAGGTCGAGCGGCCGGAGACGGGGGACTACCTGCGTCGCTTCGGCACCGAGACCGACTGCGGCGACACGCTGGTGTGGCTCAGCGAGAGCCGCAACAAGAGGTCCGTCACCGTCGACCTGAGCCGGGACGAAGGGCGCCGACTCGTCGAACGGCTCGTGGCCGTCTCGGACGTCGTGGTGGAGAACTTCCGCCCCGGGGTGATCGAGAAGTGGGGTCTCGGCTTCGAGGCGCTGCAGGAGATCAACCCCGGGGTGATCCTCCTGCGCGTCTCCGCCTACGGCCAGTCCGGCCCCGACCGCGATCTCCCCGGCTTCGCCCGCATCGCCCATGCTTTTTCCGGCCTCGCCTTCCTCGCCGGTGAGCCCGACCGGCCACCGGTCACGCCCGGATCGACGTCGCTGGCCGACTATGCCACCGGGCTCTACGGAGCGTTGGGCGTGCTCCTCGCGTTGCGGGCGAGGGACGCCACCGGGCGGGGGCAGTGCATCGACCTGGCCCTCTACGAGTCGATGTTCCGCATGCTCGACGAGTTGGCCCCCGCCTACCAGCAGTTCGGGTTCGTCCGCCAGCGCATGGGGGCCGACACCGTCAACGTCGTGCCCCACAGCCACTACGAGACCAAGGACGGCCGGTGGGTGGCGATCGCCTGCTCCAACGACGGCATGTTCGCCCGGTTGTCCAAGGCCATGGACCAGCCGGATCTGGCCACCCCGGATCGCTTCGGGCCGAAGGCGAAGCGCCTGGCCGGGCGGGCCGAGGTCAACGGGCTGGTGGCCGCCTGGGTCGGAGCGCGGACCCGGGACGAGGTCCTCGCCCGCTGCCGCGACGAGCACGTCCCGGCCGGCCCGCTCTACGACATCTCCGAGATCTTCGAGGACGAGCAGTACGCCCACCGGGGCAACATCGTCGAGGCGGCGTCCCGCCTGGGACCGCTCGCGGTGCCGGGGGTCATACCGGCCCTGTCGGAGACGCCGGGCCGGATCCGGTGGCTCGGCCCGGCGCTCGGGGAGCACACCGGCGAGGTGCTGCGCGATGTGCTCGGGCTCACCGACGAGGAGACGGACGCCCTGCGCACGAACGGCATCATCTGAATGGGCAAGGAGGCAGGGGAGTGCGGGTAGCAGTTGTCACCGGAGGGGCTTCGGGGATGGGCCGAGCCATCTGTGAGCAACTGGCCCGCCGCGGGGATTCCGTGGCGGTCCTGGATCTCGATGAGGAGCTGGCCGGCCAGACCGCCAAGGAGATCGCCGCCGACGGGGGCCGGGC
>DATGAX010000242.1:0-2818 GCA_035312965.1 Acidimicrobiales bacterium | reverse complement strand
AGGCCCTGGCGGTCGCGGTGGAGGTGATCGACAGCCGGATCGTCGACTGGAGGATCAAGCTCGTCGACACCATCGCCGACAACTCCTCCTACGGAGCGCTAGCGCTCGGCGCCTGGAGCACCAGGCTGCGCACGGTCGACCTGCGCACGCTGGGCATGATCATCCACCACAACGGGCGGGTGGCCGTGGAGGGGATCGGCGCCGCCGCCCTGGGACACCCGGCGCGGGCTGTGGCCTGGCTGGCCAACAAGCTCACCTCCTTCGGGGTTCGTCTCGAGCCGGGAGACATCGTGCTCTCGGGTTCGCTGGGACGTTCGATCCCGGTCCGAGGGGGCGACGTCCTGATCGTCGAGGTCCACGGCCAGCCCCCGCTTTCCCTGGCATTCGCCGAGTGAACACTCTTCCGGCGCAGGTGATCGACCTCTCGGTCACGCTCTCCGAGCAGTTGCCCTGCGCCTGGCCGGGCCACGCGCCCTACGTGCACAAGAACTCGAGCTGGTTCACCGAGATCGGCCTCGCCACCGGAGAGACCTGCCGCTCGCTCGGTCCCTATCAGACGAATTTCATGATCCTCGACGAGCACTGCGGCACCCACGTCGACGGACCGTCCCACTTCATCCCGCCGGCCGGCTCGGGGCTGCCCTGGGCCGGTCCGCTGGGAGAGGTGAGCGGGGATCGCCTGGACCTCGCCCGGCTGATCGGATCCGCCGCCGTGGTCGACGTCCGGTCGCTGGGCGGCCACACCAGCCTGGGCTTCAGCCCTCCGATCACGCGGTCGCACCTGGAGTCGTGGGAAGGCGACCACGGCCCCTTCCGGGCCGGGGACGTGGCGCTGCTCTGGACGGACTGGTCTCGCTTTTACGCGGCCGGCCCCAAGGGGCGCCGCTACGTCCACGGACCGCTGGTCACGAAATCATCACCAGGCTGGCCGGCCCTCGACCCGGAGGCGGCGATCTTCCTCTGCGAGCGTGGCGTGGTCACCGTGGGGACCGACGCCCCCAGCATGGGCGCCGCCCAGGGCGGCGCCCCGGTTCACCGAGAAGGATTGAGCCGGGGGATGCTCTTCATCGAGCTGCTGACGAATCTCGGCCGGTTGCCTCCCAGAGGCGCCCTGTTCATCTTCCTGCCCCTGAAGATCGCCGCGTCGACGGGAGGCCCCGGCCGGGCCATCGCGCTCCTCGGTTAGACTGACCCGCTCCCACCCTGAGGGCTGAGGGACTCCACAGCGTCCAGCAGCGCATGGGCGGCGCGCAGCTGCTCGACGTGGTCCAGGCCGAACCAGGGAACGCCGAGGCTGAGACGGTCGCAGTGGCGGGACCAGCGGCGGACCGCATGCGGAAGCTGGTCGATGGTGGTCACCGAGAGCAGGTCTAAAAAGGTCTCCTCGATGATCTGGCGCGCCTGGGCGCGGCGGCCGTCGCGGGCTGCCTCGATGACGCGGTCGGCCGCCCCGCCGTGGCCGGCATGGTCGAGTACCCGGCGGTAGCCGGGCACGGTGTAGAAAGACATCTGCCTGGCGGCCGACGCCCGGTCCGGTGCGACCACCAGCTGGAGCAGGATGGGCCGCGTCGAGGCGGCCACGCCGGTGTCCAGGCCCCGCTCGAAGGCGGGCCGCAGCACCTCCTCGAGGTAGCGTTCGGTGATGAAGGAATGTGCGGCCAGCCCGTCCGCGCAGCGGCCGGCGATGGTGGCCATGAAGGGGTTGACCGCCGCCACGTAGATCGGCGGCGGTACCACGTCCGGCTCACCGCCCGGTTGCAGGGCAGGCCGGCTGATGTTGTAGAACGCGCCTTCATAGCCGCCGGACCCCTGCGCGAAAGCCCGAAAGCAGGCCCGGACCGCGGCCACGTAGTCGAGCATGCGAGGCCCGACATGGTCCGCGACGACGCCGAAGCGCGCGGCCAGCGTCGGGCCCACCTGGCTGCCCAGACCCAGGACGAAACGGCCGCCTGACCACACGCTCAGATCCCAGGCGGTGGTGGCGGTCACGGTGGGACTTCGAGAGAAGGCCACGGCCACGTCGGTCCCGACCGTGAGCTCGCTGGTGGCGTCAAGGGCCGCGGCGGCGATCAGATAGGGGTCGCGGCGCACGTCGAGCACCCAGACCGCGTCGCAGCCGGCCCGCTCGGCCCGCCGGGCGAGCTCCTTGGCCTCCGCCGGACGGACGGTGCCCGGCAGCGTGACCCCGGGGCGGCTCATCGGCTCGCGCCGGAGGGGCTGCATTCAGTCACCCAGCTCACGCACGTCGGCGAAGTGCCCGGCCAGTGCCGCCGCCGCGGCCATGGCGGGGCTGACGAGATGAGTCCGCCCACCTCGGCCCTGGCGGCCCTCGAAGTTGCGGTTGGAGGTCGAGGCGCACCGTTCTCCCGGGCCCAGCACGTCATCGTTCATCCCGATGCACATCGAGCATCCAGCGTCGCGCCATTCGAAACCGGCGTCGCGGAAGATCCGGTCGAGCCCCTCGAGCTCCGCCTGAGCCTTGACCGCCATCGAGCCGGGGACCACCATCGCCCGCACCCGCCGGTCCACCCTCCTGCCGGCCACCAGCTGCGCCGCCGTCCGAAGGTCTTCGATCCTGGCGTTGGTGCAGGAGCCGATGAAGACCCGGTCGATCGGGATGTCCCTGATCGGCGTCCCGGGTGTCAGCCCCATGTACCGCAGCGCCCGCTCGATCGACTGGCGCTCGGCCGGGCCGCCGGCCGAGGACGGATCGGGGACGCGACCGGTCACTGGAGCCGCCTGCCCGGGATTGGTTCCCCAGGTGACGTAAGGAGCGAATTCGCCGGCGTCGAGATGGACCTCGCGGTCGAAGGCGGCG
>DATGAX010000241.1:0-12998 GCA_035312965.1 Acidimicrobiales bacterium | reverse complement strand
CACCCTCGTCACCTACGTCGCGGTGGGCTTCGGCAACCTTTCCTACGCCTCCCGCCGCTGCGCCCTGCACTTCCGGCTCGGCCGGCCCCGGCTCGACGACGTCCGGCGGGGTGCCGTGTACGCCGCCACCCTGCTGTCCTTCGCGCTGGAAGAGGACGTGGACAAGCCTCTTCTGGTCCGCTTCGGATTCGCCTCCGCGGCCGGCCTGTACTCGGCCGCCTACAACGTCGTGACCATGGGCTCGATGCCCATCAACGCCCTCACCTCGGCCACCCACAACCGCTTCCTGGAGCACGACCCCGACGCCCTCGGCGAGCACTGGCGCCGGGCCGTCCGCATGACCGCCCTCTCGGGCGCGTATGGGGCGTTGGCCAGCGTCGGCGTCTTCGTCGTGGCTCCGATCGTCCCGGTCATGCTCGGCCACAACTACAACGGCACCACCGACATGATCCGCTGGATCGCCCCCCTGCTGATCTTCCGCTCGGTCGGCATCTACGCCTTCAACGGCTTGATGGGTCTGGGGCGGCGGGCGTGGCGGATGTTCGTGCTGGCCGCGACCGCGGTGGTCAACATCTCTCTCAACATCGCGCTGATCCCGTCGCTCTCGTGGAAGGGGGCAGTCATCGCGACCGGTGCGGGAGAGGCGTGCAGCCTGGTCCTGAGCTGGCTCGGGCTGCGCCATTACCAGGCCGTGCACGACCGCGAGGTGATCGCCCGCTTCGGCGCGGCGGAGGCCGGGACCGAGGCCGGGACCGAGGCCGGGACCGGGGCCGCGCCATGAGCGCCATGGCGGCAGGAAGCAGCGTGGCGGTCATCACACCGACCTACGCCGGCGACGCCGCACTGTGCGTGGAGCTCAACCGGAGCCTCATGGAGCACACCACCGGTTGGACCCATTACATCGTCGCCGACCACCGCGACCTCGGGTACTTCAAGTCGCTCCGGAACGATCGGACGGTACTGGTCGCCAAGGAGGAGCTCCTCCCGCCCGGGTTCCGCCGTCTGCCCCGGTCCCGCCGGTGGCTGAGCCGCTACACGATCCGGCCGCTGGGCGGTTGGCTGGTCCAGCAGATCGCCAAGTTCGCCAGCGCCACCCACTTCGACGAAGAAGTCCTGGTGTGCATGGACTCGGACGTGACGGTGTTCGCCGATCTGCACGACACCGACTTCGTCCGGGACGGACGGGTGCGGCTGTTCTGGCTGCCCGACGGGATCGACGCCGGCATGGTCCACCACGTCGAATGGCACCGCAGTGCCTGCCGCCTGCTCGGTGTGGCGCCCGACGAGCCGCCGATGCCCGACTTCATCGCCACCACGGTGAGCTGGAGCCGGGACGTCGTCCGGGGCATGCTCGCCCGGATCGAGTCGGTGACGGGACGGCCTTGGTACGCCGCAGTAGCGGCCACCCCGCAATTCTCCGAGGGTCTGACCTACGGCGCCTACGTGCAGAAGGTCCTCGGACCGGACGCCCCGGTCTGGCTCGACCCCAGCGACCGGACGGTCAACTACTGGGACGCCACTCCCCTCGAGCCGACGGCCGTGGCCGGGCTTCTGGCGACTCGGGAGGAGGGTGACAAGCTCCTGATGATCTCCTCCCACTCCCGCACCGCGGTTCCCCTGCGTCGGGACGTGGCGGCCCGGCTGGCGGCGGGCGAAGGCGCAGCAGCCGGGTAGCTCAGCTGGCGGCGCGCTGGCCGGACGCGGCGAAGTCACCCGACGGGCCGGTCGGCACCAGGTGGTCGAGCAGCAGCGCTTCCACCGCCAGGCGTTCGTCGCGGGTCAGCACCGAGTGACCCAGGTGGGGCAGCACCGAGTACCGGACGCGGCCCTGGCCCATCAATCGGTTGAGGATCCACCCGCCCCGGCGTTGCAGCCGCTCGGCATCGTCGGGCCCGCAGACCAGTACCAGCTCGGCCCCCTGGGCCGCGACCGAGCGGGCGGTCGCCACAGGCGACCGGCGAACGCCTGTCACGTGGGCCATCCGCCAGGCGACGGCCCCGGCCCGGCGCCGTAGCTTCAGCACGGCCGGCCGCTGAGCCACGGCCCGCAGCGAGGTGCGCCAGCCGGCGTGCTCCGAGGCCGGCCCCTGGGGGCCGCGCATGACGCGGGGGACCTCGAACACGGGGCTGAGGCCGATCACGGTGCGCGTCGGTATCCGGGCCGCGGCCTGGATGGCGAAGTAGGAGCCCGAGCACATGCCGCCGACCACCGCCGACCCGGTGGCCCCCCCGGTGAGGGCCCGGATGGCCGCGACGACGTCGTCGGCCCCGGCCGCCGGGTAGCAGGTGTCGAGATACTGACCCTCGGCGGGAGGGCTGTCGCCGAAGCCGTGCAGATCGAGCCGGAGGACGGTCCAGCCGTGCTGGGCCAGAGCCCGGGCCAGGTGCACCCACGCCCGCCCCGGGCCGATGGCCGGTTCGGTGGAGGTGGTGACGAAGACGGCATAGTCCGTCGGGCGCGGTTGGACCGGCTCGGTCACCACGCCGAACAGCGAGCCGAGCTGCGGCCCGGCGAAACGCTCCCGCACCACGGCGCCGCCGGCCGCCACCGGTATGGAGACCGAGTCGCGTATGACAGGCATCGCCAGCCGGGTGTCCGGCCGCCCGGCGAAGCACCGGTCCATCCAGTCCACGATCGCTCCCATCGAGGCGAGCGGGCGCCGGAAGCCGAAGAGGAGCTCGCCGGAGTCGACCGCCTCGACCCAGTCCACGCCGGCGTCCTCGGCCAACCGGCGCGCCGCCCCTTCCGGGTCGGACAGGACCAGGGCGCGCCGGGTCAGGTCGGCGCCCATGCGGGTCTTCATGCGTTCGATGTCGGACCGCACCGCCGGCGGCAGGACGAGGCCGGGTAGCTCGCCCGGCTCCAGCGGCGCCGGGGGCGACCCCCCGCCCATGCCGATCAGGGCGGTCTGCTCGCGCACCCAACGGCGCCCGGAGACGGCGGGCTGCCACAGGGCCACGGCGTCGAGCGGTTCCTCACCGGCCCGGGCTTCGGCCAGCACCGCGGCACCTATCCCGAAGACGACCGCACCGGCCGGCCGGAGCCCCGTGGTGGCGAGGTAGGCGAACGCCTCCCGGACGTCGCCGGCGAAGTCGACCTCCGACCCGCCCTCGATGTCACCCGCCGACTGGCCGGAGCCGCCGTAATCGAAACGCAGCACGGCCAGCCCGCGCCGGCACAGGCCCTCGGCCACACCGCGCAGGCCCCGGTACGACCAGGCCGCTTCCGCGCCGAGCGAGGGGCAGACGACAACGGCGGCCCGCGCCGCGCCCTGATCCGGGACGTGCAGATACCCGAACAGGCCCCGATCTCCGATCCAAGTGGGATGTGACCCCATTTACGGCCCCTGCGGTACCTTCCTCGACCCCGATCCGCCCCGGCGGCCGAGACTACCGCCCCCGCCCGCTCCAAGTGCATCATCCGACGAGGACCGGACAAAGGGGAAATGCGGCGGCGGCGGCGGCATGCCACCATCTCCCCGTGGGCGGGGAGAACGAGCACAACATCGTGTGGCTGCTGCGTGAGCATCCCGATGCCGCCGCCACTGGGCATTCGCGGTGGGTGCATTCCCTGCTCCGGTCGGCGTCGGTGCCGGGTGTGGTCAACCACGTCGCGCTCCCCGACGCCCGCGGCCTCCCGTCGTGGTGGCCGGCGGACCGATCCGGATGGGTCGTCCACGCCCCCCACATCAGGGACGTGCGGGGCATCCGCCTGGCGCCGCCCAGGGTCGTCGCCCGCAACGTCGCCTGGCGGGGCTACCACGCCGCGCCACTGGCGGTGCAGCGCCAATTGGCGGCGGCTCGACGGGCCGCCCGCCGGCGGCGGGCCGTGGACCACGTGCTCGGCCGGAGCTGGTCGAGCGCCGAGCGGGCCTGGATAGAAGGTGTCATGACCCGGGAGCAACCGGACATCGTGGTGTTCGACTCGGTGTTCACGCTGGACGGCGTCGACACCTCCGCCCGCCGGGTGGTGCTCGTGTCCGACCTGGTCCATGAGCGGGCCGCATCTTTCGCCGAGCTCGGTTACCGGACCGCCCCCAAGGGCCTCACGCCCGAGTGGGAGTTGGGGCTGCTGGCCGGTGCCGACGCTCTGGTCACCATCCAGTGGGACGACGCCGATCTGCTGCGTGCCCAGCTGCCCGGCATGCCGGTGACGGTGGCACCACCCACGTTCGCACCCGTCGCCCGCCGCGCCGCTCCGGATCCCGGCACCTGCCTGTTCGTCGGCATAGGGACCCTCCACAACGTCGATGCCCTGCGCTGGACGCTCGAGTCCGTGTGGGGCACGGTGCGCCGGGTGGTGCCCGGCGCCGAACTGCGGGTGGCCGGTTCCGTCGGCGGGCAGGTGCCCGTCGCCGACCCCTCGGTCACGATCCTGGGGCGGGTCGCCGACCTCGGCGCCGAGTACGCCCGGGCCGCCGTGGTCATCGTCCCGCTGCGGGCGGGAAGCGGGCTGAAGGTCAAGGTGGCCGAGGCGATCAGCCACGGCTGCGCCATCGTCACCACGCCGGTGGGCGCGCAGGGTCTGATGGCGCTGGAGCCCCGGCCCTTCGTCGTGGCCGACGGTTCCGAGGCGTTCAGCGGGGCGCTGATCTCGCTCCTGCGGGACGGCGACGCCCGGGCCGCGCTGGAGACGGCGGCCGCGAGCGCGCAATCGGTGTTCGATCCGGCGAAGGCGCACGCCGACCTGCTGCCGGTCATCACGGGAGCCGTCCGCTGATCCGCGCCGACCGGCTGGCCACGGTCGCCGTGGCCGCCGCGGCCGGGGTGGGGGCCGGGTTGGCCGGGTGCCACCCGACGGGGTACGCCGGCGTCGACCTCATCTACACGGCGTTGATCGGGGCGGGCTTCGCCATAGCCGCGGGCACCGCGCCGCGGGGCGTGCTGCTCGTCGTGACCGCGGTCGCGGTGCCGCTCAGCCGCAGCTGGCTGATCGTCCCGGCCGGGGCCGCCCTGCTCGCCGCGTTCGCCGCTGTCCTGCCCCGCCGCCGGGTCCGCCCGTTGAGTGAGCTCAGCGGCGCGCTCGCCGTCCAGGTCGTGCTCCGCTGGCCCCCGCTCGGCTTCCACGGGTTGACGGCGGCGGTGGCGGCGGCCTGCATCCTCTCCGTGGCGCTCGCCGCCTGGACCGCGATGTCACGACCGGGACGGCGCCGGGCCGTCGTCGCCGCGGCGGCCGCAGCCGGCCTCGTGATCGTCTGCTCGGTCCCGGCCCTGATCGGCGCCTACCTGGCCCGGCCGACGGTCGATCGGGCCGTCTCGCGGGCCAAGGCCGCGTTGACCGACATCGAGTCGGGCCAGGCCCCCGCCGCGGTGGACACGCTCGACACCGCCGCCGCCGAGTTCGGCCGGGCCCATGCCCGGGCCGACGCCTGGTGGACATGGGGGGCGGCCCTCGTGCCCGTCGTCGCCCAGCAGCACCGGAGCGTGGCTCAGCTGACGTCGGCCGGAACGGCCCTGGCCGCGGACGGGGGCCGCCAGGCCGCCCTCATCGACTTCCACCGGATCAGGGCCCGGAACGGCCAGGTGGACCTCGCCGCCCTGGAACGCCTCACCGGCCCGCTGCAGGACCTGCACGACCGGGTGGAGACCACGCTGGCCACCGCCGACCACCAGTCGCAGTGGCTCCTGCCGCAGGTGACCGGACCTCTCCACCGGCTGCGGGACCAGTTGGCCAAGGCGGACGGCAACATCGGGCTGGCCCTCGAGGCCACCCGACAGGTGCCCGCCCTGTTGGGCGCAGATGGCGAGAGGCGCTATCTGGCGGTGTTCATGACACCGGCCGAGACCCGGGGCCTGGGCGGTTTCCTCGGGGCCTACGCCGAGATCTCGGTCGACCAGGGCCGCCTCCGGGTCGTGCGGACCGGCCTGCCGAAGGATATGAGCGACCCCCACGGCGAGCCGGCCATCCCCGGCCCGGCCGACTACCTCGCCCGCTACGGGCCCTTCGATCCCGGCCGCCACTTCGAGGATGTCAGCTACTCCCCGGACTTCCCCTCGGTGGCGGAGGTGCTGGAAGCGCTCTACCCCCAGGTCGGAGGGGACCACATCGACGGGGTCCTCCTCCTGGATCCGGACGCGCTGGCCACGCTCCTCGGCTTCACCGGCCCCATCTCGGTCCCGGGGTTCCCGGACACGATCGACTCGGCCAACGCCGCCGACGTGCTCTTGCGCCAGCAGTACCTGCTCGCGACCGCGGGTGGGCAGTCGGGCCGGCACGACCTGCTGCAGCAGGCGTTGGCCATCGGGTTCAAGCGGTTGACGTCTTCGACGCTGCCGTCCCCCAAGGTCCTCGGGCAGGCACTCGGGCCGGTGATTCGCCAGGGCCGCCTCCTGTTCTGGACCGCCGACCCCCGTCCGCAACGGCTGCTCCGCCGCCTGGGGCTGGCCGGATCGTTCCCGGCCGTGCCCGCCCCGCCGGCCGACCTCTTCGCCCTCACCATCGCCAACGCGGCGAACAACAAGATCGACGCCTACCTCTCCGAGAGCGTTCAGCAGAACCTCGTCTACGACCCGGCCACGGGCACCCTGCACGACGACGTGCAGGTCGATCTCCACAACGGAGCGGCCGCGTCGCTGCCCGACTACGTGATCGGGAGCTTCGTGGGCAGCGGCTTGCCGCCGGCCACCAACTTCGGCTGGCTTTCGGTCTACTCGCCTTACACGCTCTCCTCGGCCACCCTCGGCGGCGCGCCCTTCCGGTTCCAACCGCCGGTGACCGAGCTCGGCGTCCACGCCTACAGCGCCTTCGTCACCATCCCGTCCTTGACCGACGCCCGCCTCGAACTGCACTTCGTCGGATCGCCCGGCGCCGGCACCTCCCTCTCCGCCGCCGTCCGCCTCCAACCCCTCGCCCGCCCGGTGACCGAGCGGATCGTCGTCACCCCGGCCCCGGGATGGGCCCTGCAGCGCGGCGCCGATCCGGTCTGGACCCCGGGACCGGACGAGGTGCAGATCCACACCTGGCGATTCCGGAAAATAGGGAAAATCGGCCAGAACACCGAAAAAGGGGTATGACTCCGTTCAAGCGGACCGCGAGTTGGGCCGAAAGTGATGTTGCCTCGGGATCGCCCAGATATCATTAGCTCATTCACCTCGAATAGGGAGCAGTGAGATGCGGTACACGCCCAAGGGACTGGCCAAGACTGCAGCGGGATTGGCGCTCGCCGGCGGCAGCCTGTTCATCAGCGCTGTCCCGGCCTCCGCGACGAGCTGCTCGTCCTATGGCCCGACGCAGTGCACGACGACCACCACGGCGGTCCAGGCCAAGGCCCAGCACACGCCTGACGCCGGCGCCAGCCACGCCGTGCCGGCCACCGGCGGCTTGGCCTTCACGGGCGCCGACGTCGCCATCACGGCCACCGCCGGTGCCGCCGCAGTGGCGGCGGGCGGCATGCTCGTCCTCGTGAGCCGGCGCCGCCGCTCCGAGGCCTAGGCCTACAGGCTCTCCTCCCAGGGCGGCCGGCGGGCCGACTCGCCCGCCGCTTCCGCCAGTCCCTGCAGCTCGCCCAGAGAATGGAGCACGTCGCGGACCGCGCTCGACAGCCGGTTGACGGATCGGTCCAGCTCGGAGGACGACGGTCCCGGCGCCAGTTGCCGCCGAACCGTGTCCGCCAGCTCCTCCGCCGCCGCGACAGTGTCGGTGACAGTCTCTGCCAGCACATCGACGCGCTGCTGGAGCGCTCTGGGATCCACCCCCGGGCTGCCGGAGTGGGCATGGCCGCGGGCCCGCTCCGCCTCGGCCGTCGCCTCGTCGACCAGCGTGCGGGCCCGCATCCGGGCCCGTTCGAGCACCCGGGCGGCTTCGGTCTCCGCCGCCGCCATGCGGGTGCCGATGACCTCCTGGGCCTCCTCGAACCAGGCGTGCACCATGTGGCGGGCCCGGGTGAACAAGTCGACGAGGGAGGCCTCGAGCTCCGACTCGCCCTCCGGCCAGACCGGGCCGGGCGGGGGCAGTTGCAGTTCGCCGTCCAACGGGCGTCCCGGCTCGGTCACGCCCCGCGCAGCTGGCGCAGCACGTAGAGCAGGATGCCGCCGTGGCGGTAGTACTCCGCCTCCTTCGGGGTGTCGATGCGCAGGATGACCCGGAAATGCGTGGGCGCCGCGCCGTCGGCTCGGGCCGTCACAGTCAGGGTGCGCGGCAGCGCCTGCCCGTCGGTCAACCCTTCGAGCCCGGAGATGTCGAACTCCTCCTCCCCCGACAGGCCGAGCGAGTCGGCGTTCTGTCCCGCCTCGTACTGCAGGGGGAGGATGCCCATGCCGACCAGGTTGGACCGGTGGATGCGCTCGAAGGTCTCGGCGATCACGGCCCGCACGCCGAGGAGCGCCGTCCCCTTCGCCGCCCAGTCGCGTGAGGATCCGGACCCGTACTCCTTCCCGGCCAGGATCACCAACGGCACGCCGTCGGCCTGGTAGCGCTTGGCCGCGTCGTAGATGGACATCTCCGTCCCGTCGGGCAGGTGGCGGGTGACCCCGCCCTCCGTACCCGGCGCCATCTGGTTGCGCAGCCGAATGTTGGCGAAGGTGCCGCGGATCATCACCTCGTGGTTGCCCCGCCGCGACCCGTAGGAGTTGAAGTCCGAGGGGTCCACCCCGCCGTCGACCAGCCACCGCCCGGCCGGGCCGTCGCGACGGATCGAGCCGGCCGGCGAGATGTGGTCGGTGGTGACGCTGTCACCCAGCCGGGCCAGCACCCGCGCCCCGCGCACATCGGCCATGGGCGACGGAGTCATCGTCATCCCGTCGAAGTACGGCGGGTTGCGGACGTACGTCGAGGTGTCGTCCCACGCGTACGAGTCCCCGATCGGCACGTCGAGCGAGCGCCACCGCTCGTCGCCGTCGTACACGGACCCGTAGGAGGCCGTGAACATCGACGACGCGATCGAGGCGCCCACCACGTCGGCGACCTCTTGCGGCGACGGCCATATGTCCCGCAGGTAGACGTCGTTGCCGGACTGGTCGGTGCCGAGCGGATCGCGGACCAGGTCCACCTGCATCGATCCGGCCAGGGCGTACGCCACGACGAGGGGCGGCGAGGCGAGGTAGTTCATCCGCACGTCGGGGCTGATCCGGCCCTCGAAGTTCCGGTTGCCCGAGAGGACGGACACCACGGCCAGGTCGCCCGCCGCAACCGCGTCCGAGATGGGGCCGAGCAACGGCCCGCTGTTGCCGATGCAGGTCGTGCAGCCGTACCCGACCAGGTCGAAGCCCAGCTTGTCCAGGTACGGCGTCAGTCCGGCCCGCTCGTAGTAGTCCATGACGACCTTGGAGCCGGGCGCCAAGGTGGTCTTCACCCACGGCTTGGCCTGCAGCCCCCGCTCCACCGCGTTGCGGGCCAGCAGCCCGGCGGCGACCATGACCGACGGGTTGGAGGTGTTGGTGCACGACGTGATGGCGGCGATGACGACGTGGCCGTGGTCGAGGTCGAAAGCGGTGCCGTCGTCCAGTGTGACCGGCACCGGCTTGGTGTCCGCGGCACGACCGAGCACTTTGTCCACCGCTGTGGCGTACTCCTGGGCGGCCCGGTCCAGAGGCACCCGGTCCTGCGGGCGGGCCGGCCCGGCCAGTGAGGGCACCACCGTGCCCAGGTCCAGCGACAGGCACTCCGAGTAGTCGGGCCGGTGGGCCGGGTCGTGCCACATGCCCTGCTCCTTGGCGTACGCCTCCACCAGCGCGATGCGCTCGGCCGGGCGTCCCGTCAGCTCGAGGTAGCGGAGCGTCTCGTCGTCGATCGGGAAGATGGCGCAGGTCGAGCCGTACTCCGGCGACATGTTGCCGATCGTGGCCCGGTTGGCCAGTGGAACCGACGAGACCCCTTCTCCGAAAAATTCCACGAACTTGCCGACCACCCCGTGGCGACGGAGCATCTCCGTCACGGTCAGGACCAGGTCGGTGGCGGTGGAACCCTCCGGCAGCGCACCTGTCAGCTCGAAGCCGACCACCCGGGGGATCAGCATCGACACCGGCTGGCCCAGCATGGCCGCCTCCGCCTCGATGCCCCCCACGCCCCAGCCGAGGACGCCCAGGCCGTTGATCATCGTGGTGTGGGAGTCGGTGCCGAGCAGCGTGTCCGGATAGGCCTGGCCGGCGTCGTTGGTGAAGACGACACGGGCCAGGTACTCGAGGTTGACCTGGTGGCAGATCCCCGTGTTCGGAGGCACGACCCGCAGCGTCTCGAAGGCGCCCTGGCCCCAGCGAAGGAAGCGGTACCGCTCCTCGTTGCGCTGGAACTCCAGCTCGGCGTTGCGCCGGTAGGCATCGGGGGTGCCGTACACGTCGGCGATGATGGAGTGGTCGATCACCAGCTCGGCCGGGATCAGTGGGTTGACCCGGGCCGGGTCGCCCCCGAGATCCCGCATGGCGTCGCGCATGGCGGCCAGGTCGACCACTGCCGGCACACCGGTGAAGTCCTGCATCAGGATCCGGGCCGGGGCGAAGGCGATCTCTCGGTTGGGCTCGGCGTCGGCGTCCCACTCGGCCAGGGCGGAGATGTCGGCGGCTCGCACGCTCACGCCGTCCTCGTTGCGCAACAGGTTCTCCAGGAGGATCTTGAGCGAGTACGGCAACCGGGCCGCCCCCTCGATGGCGCTCAGCCCGAAGATCTCGTACGAGCGGCCACCGCTCTCCAGCTGCCTCCGGGCTCCGTAGCTGTTCTGGATCTCTGCCATCGCTCTGACAACTCCTCGTCGGGGTTCTCGTTCGGCCCCGGCTCCCACCGGGCGGGTGTGCCGGGTCCCATCTTGGTCGGGGCCCAGTCTGACCGAAGGGGCGCAGACCGTACTACCCGAGGGGGGACACCCCCGTATACGGAAGGACACAACGGACAAACCAGCGCTTCGGTGCGGTCCACGAACGGCCGATAACACCGTTGATGTTCGGTGAAGGCCGGGTCCAGGCGCTCACCCTTGCCTATCATTGGTCGCGACGGGTCCCGCCGGGGCGCTCGCAGCGGCCTGGACCGGGAACCCGAGACCACATGTCGATACAACATCTCGCGGTAGGCGTCGATCTGGTCCTCGTGGCGGACGTGGCCCGCTCCGTCGAGCAGTTCGGCGACAGGTATCTGGACCGGGTGTACACCCCGGCCGAGCGCGGCGACACGGCCGACTCGCCGTCCGGGCTGGCCGCCCGGTTCGCGGCCAAGGAAGCGGTGTTCAAGGCCATAGGGGCGACCGACGCCGCCGTGGCCTGGTCCGACATAGAGATCGGCCGCCGACCCGGCGGGGCACCGGAGGTCGTCCTGCGGGCGGAGGCCCGCCGCCTGGCCGACGAGGCCGGCATCGGGCACTGGGCCGTCTCCATGACGCATGAAGGGGCCATGGCGGCTGCGGTAGCAGTCGCCTGTAAGGATGCCCGGGCCGGTCGCCCGGCGGAGGAGGAACGTTGAGAGACCTGATCTGCTCCGTGCTGGCTGACCACGCCCGGCTCAAGAGCGACGCGTCGGAGCTGGGCGACGAGGACGACCTCTACCAGCTCGGGCTCACCTCGCACGCCTCCGTCAACGTGATGCTGGCCCTCGAAGAAGCCTTCGACGTCGAGTTCCCCAACGAGCTGCTGCGCAAGAGCACCTTCCAGTCCATCGCCAACATGGCCGCCGCCCTGCGCGAGCTCGGCGCCGAAGTCCCCGCCCGGTGATCGGCGCCGAAGCACCCGCCTTGTCGCTCGCCGACCGGGCCCGCGCCGTGTCGCAGGTGGCCGCCGCGGCAGCTGAAGCTGTGGACCGGGCGGCCCGTTTCCCCGCCGAGGCCTTCGACGAGGCCCGGCAGGGCCGGCTGCTCTCGGCCTTGATCCCGTCCGGTCTGGGTGGTGAAGGCGCGTCGTTCGCCGACGTGGCCGACTCCGTCCGGATCATCGCCCATGGCTGCGCGTCGAGCGGCCTGATCTACGCCATGCACCAGATCCAGGTCGCCTGCCTGGTGCGCCACGGTGACAACGACGTCCTGCGGGACGCCCTGCGCCGCGTCTGCGACGAGCAGCTGCTCCTCGCCAGCGCGACGAGCGAGGTCAACGTCGGGGGGGACGTGCGGACCTCCGTATGCGCGGTCGAACCGGCGGAGACCGGTTTCACCCTTCAGAAGGCCGCACCCGTCATCTCCTACGGTGAGCAGGCCGACGCCGTGCTGGCCACCGCCCGGCGCACGCCCGACAGCCCCCCGTCGGACCAGGTCCTCGTGTACCTGCCGGCCGGGCCCGACCTGACCCTCGAGCGCAGCGGCGAGTGGGACACCCTCGGCTTCCGGGGCACCTGCAGCCTGGGCTTCCGTCTCCAGGGCCGGGGCCAGCCCGACCAGATCCTGACCAGCGCCTACGGCGACATCAGCGCCCAGACGATGCTCCCCGTCTCGCACATCCTGTGGGCATCGGTGTGGCTGGGGCTGGCCGAGTCGGCCGCCGCCAAAGCCCACACCTACCTTCGCGCCGCGGCCCGCAAGAGCCCTGACCGCCCCCTCGCCGCGGCCCGCCGCACCGCGGAGCTGTCCGCCTCCCTCCAGGAGCTGCGCGGGCTCATCCGGGCGGCCGTCGCCCTCTTCACCGCCCACGAGCACGACGGCGACGCCCTCGGGAGCGTCAGCTTCGCCATCAGCATGAACAGCCTCAAGGTGTCCGCGTCCACTCTCGTCGTCGACATCGTGGCGGCCGCCATGGGGATATGCGGGATGTCCGGCTACCGCCACGATTCGCCGTTCACCCTGGGGCGCCACCTGCGCGACGCCTACGGCGCGGCGCTCATGATCAACAACGACCGCATCCTCGACAACACCGCCCAGCTCCTGCTCGTCAGCAAGGAGATCTGACGGTGGCGCCCGACCCGGCGGAGGACTACCGCAGCCGTCTCATCGATGCCGGGCATCTCATCGAGACGGGGGTGGCCGGGCTGTACGGCCGGGGCGGCGGCTTCGAGTCCGTCGTCGGGGGCCTCGAGCGGCTGGTGCAGGACGCCGGGGCCGGGCAGCCGGCCGAGACGCGCCGCTTCCCGCCCGTCCTACCCCGCCCCGTGTTCGA
>DATGAX010000240.1:0-2223 GCA_035312965.1 Acidimicrobiales bacterium | reverse complement strand
CCCGGTTCCCGTCTCGGTCGCGTCCGCCGCACCCCCGGAGAGCCCGTGCCCGCGCATGTCGGGAGCCACCACCCGCAGCCCCGCCCCGGCCAGGGCGGACAGCTGGTAGGGCCAGACGGCCGCGGCCAGGGTGATGCCGTGGAGGAGGAGCACCACGGGACCGCCCTCGGGGCCGGTCTCCACCACGTGGATGTCCCAACCGTCGGACATGGTCAGCGTGTGCTCCCGACGGTCGGCCGGCATCGACAGGTCGCGGGGGTCGACCGGGTCCGGGCGCCGGGAGTAGCGGCGCACGGCGGCCCGGTTGAGCGCCGTCCAGGCGGCCACCCCCGCGACGGCCGCCGCCCCGGCCCGACCGGTCTGGGTCAGGCGCCGGGCCGGTGCCATGACCCGTCGATGTAGATGCGCGGCACCCGGCCGCTGATGCCGCAGACGACCTCGTAGGCGATGGTGTCGGTCGCCACCGCCCATTCCCAGGCGCCGATGGACTCCTCGCCCTGGCGCCCGATGAGCACCACCTCGTCGCCCGCCTGCACCGCCGCCCCGGGCCCGCAGTCCACCAGGATCTGGTCCATGGTCACGGTGCCGGCCAGCGGCCGCCGGCGGCCGCCGATGAGCACGTGGCCGCCGGCGGCCGACAGGCGGCGGGGGATGCCGTCGGCGTAGCCCAGCGGGACGGTGACGACCACCGAGTCCTCGGGCAGCTCGTAGCGCAGGCCGTAGGAGAGGCGCTCCCCGGCCGCCACCTCCTTGGCGTAGGAGACGCGGGCCTTGAGCGACATGGCCGGCCGCAGCTCGGGGTGCGGCGGGCCCGACGCGGCCGGAGCCAGTCCGTACAGCGCAATCCCGCAGCGCACCATGTCGTAGCGCCCCCGGGGGTGCCAGAGCGCGCCGCCCGAGTTGGACGCGTGGCGGATGGCGGGTCGGACGCCCGTCTCGGCCAGCTGGTTGACGGCGATGTCGTAACGGTCGAATTGCAGATCGTTGAACGGGTGGTCGACCTCGTCCGAGACGGCCAGGTGGGTCCAGAACCCCTCGAGGGCCAGGGCGGGGTCGGCGGCCACTTCGGCCGCCAGGGCGACCGCCGCGCCGGGGGCGGCGCCGACCCGGTGCATGCCGGTGTCGACCTTGACGTGCACCGGGAAGGGGGTCGACGCCCCCGCCGCCGCCGACGCCACCGCGGCGCGCCTCAGGGCGGCCAGGCCGGCCGCGGTGTAGATCGTCGGAGTGAGCGCGGCCGCCACCACCTCCGACATGGCGTCGGCCGGCGGTTCGGAGAGCACCAGCACCGGTGCCGTGATGCCGGCTTGGCGCAGCTCCCGACCCTCCTCGACCAGGGCCACCGCCAGCCAGGCGGCCCCTCCGGCCAGGGCGGCATGGGCCACCTCCGCGGCCCCGTGTCCGTAGCCGCCCGCCTTGACCACCGCGCACAGCCGGGCGGGCGCGGCCCAGGCGGCCAGCACGGAGGCGTTGTGGCGGATGGCGGCCAGATCGACCTCCGCCCACGCCGGGCGGACCCGGTAGACGTCCGCCCCGGTGCCCACGCCCGTGGAGGCCGCGCTCCCGGCCGGCCCGCTCACCTCTCCTCCGTCGACGACAGGAAGTCCGCCACCAGCAGGGGCAGGTCCGAGGCCAGCAGTCCTTCGCGGTGCCCCCGCGCCGCGGCCCGGCCGTGCACGTGCGCCGCCAGGGCCGCCGCCCGCAACGGCTCCACTCCTCTGGCCAGGAAGGCAGCGATGATGCCGGCCAGTGTGTCGCCCGTGCCGGCCGTGGCCAGGTTGGTCCGCCCGGCCGCGGCGATCAGAACCCGACCGTCGGGGGCGGCCACGACGGTGGTCGGCCCTTTGAGCAGAAGCACCGCACCAGTCTGGCGGGCCACCGCCCGCACGTCGGCGATCACGTCGTCGCCCGGACCGGCTCCGGTGAGCTTGGCGTACTCCCCCTGATGGGGCGTCAGCACCACGGCGCCGGCCCGACGGCGTGACACCGCGGCCACCGCGTCGACGCTCCCCAGAGCGGTGATGGCGTCGGCATCCACGACGGCCGGCGCACCGGTCGAGGCCAGGAGCCGTCCCACCGCCGTCTCCGCACCGGCGCCAGAGCCGCCGGCGGCCGCCGCCCCGAGCCCGGGGCCGACGACGATTGCCTTGACCCTCTCGGCCGCGCCCGCCGCGGCCGCCACCCAGTCGCCCGCCGGCAGGTCGACCCCCACCGCCTCGCCGG
>DATGAX010000239.1:0-4290 GCA_035312965.1 Acidimicrobiales bacterium | reverse complement strand
TACACCTACGGGACCAACATGCAGCACGCCCTGCTGCTGGCCCGGCGCATGCTGGCCCGCCGCCACGGGACGAAGCAGATCATCATGATCACCGACGGGGAGCCGACCGCCCACATCCTCCCGGGGGGCGAACCGTTCTTCAACTACCCGCCGGCGCCGGAGACGGTCCGGGTGACCCTCGACGAGGTGGCCCGCTGCACCCGGGAGGGCATCACCATCAACACGTTCATGCTCGACGCCACCGGCTACCTGCGGACCTTCGTGGAGAAGCTGACCCAGCTCAACCGGGGCCGGGCCTTCTACACCACCCCCGAGACCCTCGGCGACTACGTGCTCGTCGACTTCCTCGAGCAGAAGCGGGCCCGGCGCCGGCCGGCATGAGGGCCGGGCGGTAGGGCCCGGCTTCCGGGCCGGGCTTAAGGGCCGGGCTTTCGAGCGGTGCGCCCGCCAACCGTTACCGTGGGGGGCGCATGCACGTGATCGTGGTCGGCTGCGGCCGGGTTGGTAGCGAGTTGTCCGTCCGGCTGGGCCGCGAGGGCCACAGCGTGGCGGTCATCGACAAGAACGCCAACGCCTTCCGCCGCCTCCCCGAGTCCTGGGAGGGGCAACGGGTGGTGGGGTTCGGCTTCGATCGCGACGACCTCCACCGGGCCGGCATCGATCAGGCCGGGGCGGTCGCCGCGGTGACCAGCGGGGACAACACCAACATCCTCACCGCCCGCATCGCCCGGGAGACCTTCGAGGTCGAGTACGTGGTGGCCCGCATCTACGACCCCCGCCGGGCCGCCATCTACCAACGGCTGGGCATCGCCACCGTCGCCACCGTCAGCTGGACGGTGGACCAGGTCGCCCGCCGGCTCATCCCCGGTGAGGTCAGCTCCACGTGGACCGACCCGACCGGAGACATCAACCTGGTGGAGTACCCGCTGCCCGGACCCTTGTGCGGCAAGCCGGTGTCGGAGCTGGCCGACGGGGACCGTTACCGGCCGGTGCTGGTGACCCGGGGTGGGCAGGCCAAGCTGGTCGGGCCGGGCATCGTGGGCCAGGAGGGCGACATCGTCCACTTCGCGGTGCGCAGCGACGCGCTGGAGGACATCCGGGTGAAGCTGGCGTCGGCGGGCCGGTCCGGAGCGGGTGGGGATGGGGCCGGCGACTCCCCGGCGGTCACCGATCCGGCGGCGCGGCGGTGAAGGTCTCGATCGCCGGAGGGGGCGTGGTCGGCCGGTCCATCGCCCGCGACCTGGTCCGCAATGGGCACGACGTCCTGATCGTCGAGCAGGACCCCAACGTGGTGCGCCGCGAGACCGAGATGGGGGCGGACCGCGACCTGGATGACGCCGAGGGCAGCGACAGCGGTCTCGGCATCCGGTGGTACCACGGCGACGCCTGCGAGGTCACCACCCTGCACGCGGCGGGCTTCGGCTCGGCCGACGTGGTGGTGGCCGCCACGGGGGACGACGAGGACAACCTGGTCGTGTCGCTGTTGTCGAAGCAGGAGTTCGCCGTGCCCCGGGTGATCGCCCGGGTCAACCATCCGAAGAACGAGTGGCTGTTCAACGAGAGCTGGGGCGTCGACGTGTCGGTGTCGACCCCGCACCTGATCACCGCACTGGTCGAGGAAGCCCTGTCGGTCGGCACCCTGGTACGCCTTCTGCACTTCGCCGAGGGCAAGGCCGGCCTGGTGGAGGTCACCCTGGCCGGGGATTCGCCCGCCGCGTCGCGGGCCATCTCCGACCTTGGTATGCCCCGGGACTCCAGCGTGGTGGCGGTCATCCGCAACCGGCGGGTCGTGGTCCCCCGTGGCGACACCATCCTCGACGTCGGCGACGAGGTGATCGCGCTGGTCACCGAGGACTCCGAGGACGCGGTGCGGCGCATCCTGGTCGGCTGACCGCAGACGGCGGGACGGCGGGGTGGGCCGACGGGGTCCGCTCCGGGGCGCGGCCTCGGGGGCGGGGCGGGCGTCCGAGCGGGCGGCCGGCACCGTTTCTGTGAAGCATTAGTTGTTCTGTGAAGGGAAAGTAGGGTATTTCCCCGTTTTTCCTTCGCAGAAACGACCCCTCGGGCGGGGCGCAGATAGCAGATCCGTCCGGAAAAACCGGGGATACCCCTTGATTCCCGCCGCCGCCGGGAGCAAGATCACATGCATGTAGTTACAAGGATGGAACCGAGGGTAGGTCCCGTCCACCGCACCACCATCACCGACTTTGAGGGGAGCCCCGGTGAGCGAACTGATCCAACTGTTACTTCGGACTCCGGATCGCACCTGGCAGAAGCAGGCCAACTGCATGGGGGTGGACCCCGACCTCTTCTTCCCGGAGCGGGGGGCGTCCACCCGCGAGGCCAAGGAAGTGTGCCGGGGCTGTGTGGTGCGTGAGGACTGCCTGGAGTACGCGCTGGCCAACGGCGAGAAGTTCGGCATCTGGGGCGGCCTGAGCGAACGGGAGCGGCGCAAGATCCGCCGCCGGCGGGCCATGGAACGCAGGGGCGTGGTCGCCGCCAGCTAGCCCGTCCCGCCGACTTTCAAGTACTTCCCCCATCGAGGCCCGCCTGTTCCAGGCGGGCCTCGATCGTCTGGGCGGGGTCGAGCGCCAGCTCGGCCCACCGCCCGGCCGGCTCGGCCTCGAGCACCGCCCGGGGGAGCAGCCCCACCAGCTCGGCCCGCTCGATCCCGGCCGGGGTCCCCACCGACATCCCGTCCAGCGCGGCGGCCACCGCGTCGAAGGCGGCCCCGGGCCCGGTCCGCCAGGGATTGATGAGGTTGCAGGACACCTGCACCGCCCCGCCCAGCTGCAGGGCGAGGGCCCGGATGTCGGGACCCCGAACGGCGGCGGCCACCCGGCGGGCCAGCTCCAGGGCGGGCCCCCCGGCCTCGCCCCCAGCCCCAGCCCCAGCTCCAGCTCCAGCTCCAGCCCCCGCCCCCTCCGCCCCCCCCGCCAGCCACAGGTTGTAGGCCACCAGCACCGGCCGGGCCCCCACCGCGCACGCCCCGGCCGAGGGGTGGGGCCGGCCCGGGCCCCGGTCCGGCGCCAGGTCCCGCCACGCTTCGCGCCGCACGTCGGGAAGTGACCGCTGCGGTCCGTACAGGAAACAGGGCAGGTCGAGCTGGACCGACGCCCATGCCGCGAAGCGGTCCCGGGCCGCGATCGCGTACTTGGGGTCGCCGTCGGCCACGCCCCGCACGCCGCCCCCGCCCGCGCCCGCGCCCCCGCCCTCGCCCCCGCCGGAGAGGGCGACGAACGGCACCACGTCCAGCACCCCGATGCGGGGGTGGGCGCCCCGGTGGGAGCGGATGTCGAGGGCGGCGACGGTGGCGGCGGCGACCTCCTGGACCGCCTCCTCCAGCGCCGGCGTGTGGTGGCCGCAGAGCGTCAGCACCGACCGGTTGTGATCGGCGTCGGTGTGGACGTCGAGCAGATGGGGGCCGGCGGCCGCGGCCAGGCCGGCCACGACGGTCAGGTCCCGCCCCTCGCTCACGTTGATCACGCACTCGAGTGCCGGCCCGATGGCTTTCAATGCGTCCCGGCCAGGGAGTACGTTGGACCTATGCTCGCGAATGTAGGCGACCTGCCCTACGTCATCGTCATCGCTCTGATCGTGCTGGTCGGCGGCAGCCAGCTGCCGAGGATCGCCCGCAACGTCGGGCTGGCGGGCAAGGAGTTCCGTAAGGCTCAGGCCGAGGCGGAGGAAGAGCAGGCGGCCAAGGGGGCCACCCCGCCGCCGCCTGTCCCGCTGCCGGCCGCCCCGGCCCCGGCGCCCACCTCGGCGGCGGCCGAAGGGGAGGGGTCGATCACGCTGACCCCGGCCCAGCTCGACGCCCTGCTGAAGGCGCGTGAGGAGCAGACCCGCGGCGACAGCGGCACGCCCAGCACCCCCAACAACTGAGAGGCGAGCTGAGCGGTCAGTCGACCACGACGCGGGTCAGGCCGCGCCGCTGGCGGGCGATGCGCCGGCGTTCCCGCTCCGAGGCACCGCCCCAGACACCGTGCTCTATGCGGTTGTAGAGGGCGTATTCGAGGCACGGGGCCTTGACGGGGCAGTCGGCGCAGATGCGCCGGGCCAACTCGACGCCGACCCCGTCGCTCGGGAAGAAGGTCTCGGGGGGCAACTCTCGGCACTTGCCCTCCGCCATCCAATTCGTGTCCACAGTCTTCTCGGTCCTCCGTGTCCTTCTAACCGTGAGTCTCACCGGAAGAGATAAGAATCCGATGAGAGAGCAGACCCCGACCTGCCGGACGCCTGCAAGAGATCTACGTCTCCGGCGCCCGAATGGTTGACGAAATTCTTCTT
>DATGAX010000238.1:0-2028 GCA_035312965.1 Acidimicrobiales bacterium | reverse complement strand
TTCCAGCTCACCCCGTGCGACGAGGTCGGCCAACTCGGCGACCACCGCTGCGGTCGCGGCATCCGCGCCGCCTGCCGACTGGACCCCGAACCGCTCCACGGCATCGAAATCGGTGATGGTGTCGACCCTGTCGCGCGGGACGCCGAGGTCCTCGACCGCCATGGCGACATACCCACCACCGAAGAAATCCAGCAGGGCGTCGATGTGTCCGAACTGTGCTGCGGCGCGCAGCCGGGCCGGCAGGTCGTCACCATAGTTGACCGGGACCGCGCCATGGTCGGCGAGCCAGGCATCGTTGGACGGCCCGGCGATGCCGAGGACCGTGGCCCCGGCGCGTCGGGCGAGTTGAACCGCGATCGAACCGACACCGCCGGCCGCACCCGCGATCGCCACCGTTTCCCCCGGTACGAGGCGCACCGCCCGCACCGCGCCGTAGGCGGTGGCCCCCGCGACAAACAGCGAGCCGGCCACCTCCCAGGAAACCTCCGACGGCTTGGCGGTCAACTGGTCTGCCGGCACCGTCACGTATTCGGCCTGGCTGGACCGCCGCATGGAGAACCCGATCACCTCGTCGCCGACAGCGAAACCGGTGACGCCGGAGCCGAGTTCGGCCACCACCCCCGCCAGGTCGCTGCCCTGACCGGACGGAAACGTCGCAGGAAACAGGCCGTCCAGCGCGCCACTCCGGATCACCGCCTCACTGATATTGATGCCGGCTGCCCTGACCTCGACCAGAACCTCACCGGCTCCCGGAACAGGGCGGGGCACGTCGCGCACCTCGAGGACGTCGATGCCGCCGTACGAATCGAACTGCACTGCTTTAGTCATGAGCTTACGGCTTGGCGCTCGGCCACGGGCGCAGCGACCGCCGACGCGAAGTCGGGCATCACGCCCATTTGGGCGAGCATGGTGTTGACCATCACGTAGCAGTTGAACATCTCGATCTTGCCGTCGCGGAGGTACCAGAAGTCGGCAGTCGGGACGTCGACCTTCGCTCCCGTCGGCCGGACGATGCCGGCAGGGGTCTCCAGCGGCCCGAGGAAGGTGCCCTGAATCGACACCTCGACGGCGACCGTGTCGCCAAGCACGGTGACGCGGTGCAGCTCCCGATGGACATCGGGGAATTGCTTGACCACGCTGAGGACAATCTCGCCGAGTTGCTCGCCCCGATAGCTCTCCTGGCCGCCGACGTTGTCGGCATTCTCCACAACCTCTCCAGCGTGGCCGCCGCTCTGGCGATGGTCGCGTCTGCCGGAGTGCCCCATGTTGATCACGCCGTCCTCGGCGAAGCTGCCGACAAACCCGGCGACGTCCAGGACGCTGCCCTCCGCCGTGTGGTAGGCGTGCCGGACGATTGCTTCATTGTCGTACGCCATCTCGCTCTCCCTATCCGGTGTGTTGGAGTGTCCCGGCTTGCTTCGCGGGTCACATCCCGATGATGACTGCCCCAGGAAGGCGGTACCCCAGGGATTCTCCCGGGTCCTGCGGTAGCGCTTATGGGGCCAGCACCCCTTCGACTGATCGGCTTGAAGGTCGGAGAATCCGGCGCGTGCCCGGCACTTTCCCTGGGGCACGCAGAGGCGCTCCGCCGCATAGTGGAGAGCACCTCAGGACGCCCTCGCACAGCCGGTGCTGAGACTGGAGAAGAGTCGATGAGCAAACAGCAGCAACTGGAGTTGGACGCTATATTGCGCCAGGGCCAGCTCGACCTCGGAGCCGACGTCCCGACGTTGCGGGCTGCGTTCAACGACCTGATGGCAGGTGTCCCGGTGGCCGGCGATGTCCATCAGAAACCCACGACGATCGGCGGCGTCGGCGCCCTCGAGGTCACAATCCAGGGCACGGACGCCGCGAACGTGATCCTCTATTTCCACGGTGGCGTCTACGTCATCAGCTCGGCGGCAACTTCGGTCCCCTTGGTGGGCGATCTGGCCCGGCGAACAGGCGCCAAGGCCGTCACCGTCGATTACCGGCTAGCTCCCGAACACCCCTATCCGGCCGCGGTCGAAGACGCCCAGGCCGCCTACG
>DATGAX010000237.1:0-4717 GCA_035312965.1 Acidimicrobiales bacterium | reverse complement strand
ACCCTGTGGGTTACGCCCAGGTGAGCCAGGGCTCCGGCAGCTGGGCGCTGGAGTACGTGGTCGACCCCCACCACCGGACGCCCGACAGCCGCATCGCCACCGATCTGGTCCGCGCCGCGGGCCAGGTCATCGCCGACGCCGGCGGGGGCCACGTCCACATGTGGGTCAACCAGCCCCGCCCCGAGCACGACCGCATGGCGGCGGCGATCGGCCTCAGCCCCGGCCGGGTCCTCTACCAGATGCGCCGGCCCCTGCCCTACGCCGAACCGGAGGGGACGGAGCCGCCCCTCCCGACCCGCCCCTTCCGGGTCGGCCAGGACGAGGCGGCGTGGCTGGAGGTCAACAACCGCGCCTTCGCCTGGCACCCCGAGCAGGGCGGGTGGGACATCGACACGCTCAAGCAGCGCGAGGCGGAACCGTGGTTCGACGCCGAGGGGTTCCTCCTGCACGAGGACGGCAACGGCGCCCTGGACGGCTTCTGCTGGACCAAGGTGCACGCCGACCACGACCCGCCGCTCGGGGAGATCTACGTCATCGCCGTCGATCCCGAGGCGGGTGCGCCGCGGGGACTGGGCCGCCGGCTCGTGGTCGCCGGGCTGGACCACCTGTACGGCAAGGGCCTGCGGGTGGGGATGCTGTACGTCGACGCGGCCAACACCAAGGCGGTGAAGCTGTACGTCGAGATGGGCTTCCAGATCAACCACCTGGACCAGGCCTACGTCGGCGACATCGCACCTGCGGCGCCGTGAGCGGGGCCGTCAAGGGCGCCACCCGGGGCCCGTACGACCTGACCCGGGACGAGCTCTCCCACTACCTGGCCGACCAGCCGGCCTACCGCGCCGGCCAGGTGTGGCAGGCGCTGTACGAGCACGGGCTGCGACCCGAGGAGGCGACCAACGTGCCGCGGCCGGTGCGCGAGCGCCTGGCCGCCGCCCTCCCGCCGGCCCTGCGGGTGGCGGCGGAATCGGTCTCCGGCGACGGCCAGACGGTCAAGTGGCTGTGGTCGGCGGCCGACGGGGCGGCCATCGAAACCGTGTTGATGCTGTACCCGGAGCGGGCCACGGTGTGCGTGTCGAGCCAGGCCGGCTGCGCCATGGGGTGCACTTTCTGCGCCACCGGGCAGGGAGGCTTCACCCGGCACCTGTCGGCGGGTGAGATCCTGGAGCAGGTCGCGGCGGCCCGGCGGCGGGCCCGGCCCCGGCGGCTGTCGAACGTGGTCTTCATGGGGATGGGCGAGCCGATGGCGAACTACGACCGGGTCTGGGCGGCGATCGAGCGGATCAACGGGGACATGGGCATCTCGGCCCGGCACATCACGGTGTCGACGGTCGGGATCGTCCCCGGCATCCGTCGGCTGGCCCGCGAGGTCCTGCCGGTCAACCTGGCGGTGTCGCTGCACGCCGCCAACGACGAGCTGCGCAACCGGCTGGTGCCGATCGGCCGGCGCTACCCGCTGGGCGAACTGACCGAAGCGTGCCGGCAGTACCTGACGGCCAAGGGCCGGCGCCTGAGCTTCGAGTGGGCGCTCATCTCCGGCGTCAACGACCGCCCCTCGGACGCCCGGGAGTTGGCCGCCGTCGCCGTCCCGCTCGGCGCCCACGTCAACCTCATCCCCCTCAACCCGACGCCGGGTTACGCGGTCAGGGGGACTGACAGGAACGGGGTGCGTCGGTTCCGTGACGAACTGGTCCACTTGGGGGTGAATGCGACAGTCCGGCGCAACCGGGGCACCGACATCGACGCCGCCTGCGGCCAGTTGGCCGCTTCTTCGCAACTTCTCAGCCGGCCGCCGCGCAGTTCCACCGCCCCGGTGCCAGACTGAGGGACATGCCTTCCAGCTCCCTGCGCTGGGTCGATCGCAGCCAGCCGCAGACCCTCATGACGGCCACCATCCTGCTGTACATCAACGCCGTGTTCGGGCTGATATACGGGCAGCTGTGGGCCACGTACTACGGCTTCCCGCTGGGCGCGGTGCTGGTGCTGGGGCAGGCCGGCGCCGGCCTGGGGATCGCCAACGAGAAGAAGTGGGGCTACTGGCTGGGCGTCGGATTGGTGGCGGTCTGGATCGCCTTCCTGGTCCACTACTTCCACTTCGTGTCCATCATCAACCTGCTGTTCTACGTGGCCCTCCTGGCCCTGCTGCTCCACCCGATGAGCCGTTCGTACCGCAAAGTCTGGTTCCGTTAGAGGCCGCCGACTTGGGACAAAGGGCCGCCCCTCGCGTAGCCTGCGCCCCATGACCACCACGATCGACGGGATTGATGGGCTCAAGAAGCACTCCGGTGAGCACCTGGGGTACAGCGACTGGCACGAGGTGACCCAGGATCAGGTCAACCTCTTCGCCGATGCGACCGGCGACCACCAGTGGATCCACGTCGACGTGGAGCGGGCCAAAGCGGGGCCCTTCGGGGGGCCGATCGCCCACGGCTACCTGACGCTCTCCCTGACCCCGACGCTCCTGACCGAAGTGATGCACGTCACCGGGGTGTCGATGGGCATCAACTACGGGCTCAACAAGCTCCGCTTCCCCTCCCCCGTCCCGGTGGGCTCGCGGGTGCGGGCCGGAGTGGAGCTCGCCGGGGTGGAGGACGTGTCGGGGGGGGCCCAGGTCAGCCTGACCGTCACCTACGAGGTCGAGGGGTCGGCCAAGCCGGCCTGCGTGGCCGAAGTGCTGTTCCGCTACTACGTCTGAGAGGCCGCCGCTGAGCCAGGTCCTGCCCGAGGGGGAGGAGAAGGTCCGGGCCGTCCGGACCATGTTCGACACCATCGCGCCCCGCTACGACCTGGTCAACCGGGTGATGACATTCGGTCTCGACCGGGTGTGGCGCCGCCGGGCCGTCACCGCCCTGGACCTGGGGCCGGGCGCGCTCGTGGTCGATCTGGCGTGCGGGACCGGGGACCTCTGCCGCGAGCTCGAGTCGGCGGGGATGCGCCCGGTGGGTGCCGATCTGTCGTTCGGCATGCTCCTGCAGGCCCGTACCGCAGCACCCCTCGTGCAGGCCGATGCGCTGGCGTTGCCGCTGGCCTCCGAGTCGGTCGACGGGTTCATCAGCGGGTTCGCCCTCAGGAACTTCGTCGCCCTGGGCCCGGTCTTCGCCGAGATGGCCCGGGTGTTGCGGCCGGGCGGCCGGATCGCGCTGCTCGACGTGGCCCAGCCGGTCCACCCGGTGCTGCGGGCCGGCCACTCCGTGTACTTCGGCAAGGTGGTGCCCCGTATCGGGGGCCTCCTGTCCGATCGGGCCGCCTACCGCTACCTGCCCCGGTCGATCGCCTACCTGCCGGAGGGGGACGGCATCTGCGAGCTGATCGGCGACAACGGCTTCGGGGCCATCCGGCGCCGGATGCTCTCGGGGGGTATCACCCAGCTCATCACCGCCACCCGGAAGGTCCTGCCGTGAACGCCGACCCCCGCCGCCTCCGCGCCCGCACCGTCGCCCTGCCGGAGCCACCCGACCTGTTGGCCGAGGCCGGCCCGTCCAGCCTGGTCTTCCGCAGCGAGAGCGGCGGTCTGGTCGGTACCGGCGAGGCCCTGCGCATCGAGCTGCCGGAAGGGCTGAGCGAGCCGGGCGCGGTGGCGTCGGTGACGGAGATCCTGTCGTCCATCCCGTGCGAGGACGACGTGGGCGCGGAGGGCAGCGGCCCGGTGGCCATCGGCGCATTGCCGTTCGACCCGGCCGAGCCGGGGCACCTCGTGGTCCCCCGCCGCACGGTCGGCCGCGCCGGCGACCGGGCGTGGCTCACCGTGGTCGAGCCGGTCGGTGGACGACCTCTGTCGCCGGACCAGGCCGGCGGGGGCTCGCCGCCGGACGAGTTCCGGCTGACGCCCACCATGGCGCACCGCGAGTGGAAGGACGTCATATCCGCCGCGGTGGAGGCGATCGAGCGGGGCGAGCTGGCCAAGGTCGTCCTGGCCCGGCGCATCGACATCGAGGCCAACCGGCCGTTCGTCGTGCCCGACGTCCTGGAGCGGCTGGCCGCCCTCTACCCGTCCTGCATGCTCTACTCGGTGGAAGGCTTCCTCGGCGCCAGCCCGGAGCTCCTCGTGCGGCGCTGCGGCGCCGAGGTGGAGAGCCACCCGTTGGCCGGCACGGTCGCCCGCAGCGGCGACACCCACGGCGACGAGGTGCTGGTGGCCGGCCTCATGGGCTCGGACAAGACCCGCCGCGAACACCGCGTCGTGGTGGAGGCCATCGCGGCCGCCCTGGAACCGGTCTGCGACGAGCTGGCCGCGCCCGAGACCCCGTCGGTGCTGGGCCTGCGCAACGTCTCCCACCTCGCCACCCGCATCACCGGTCGGCTGGCCGCCGGACGGCGCAAGCCGAGCGTCCTGCAGCTGGCCGCCCTGATCCACCCCACCCCGGCCGTCGGAGGCCTGCCGCCCGCCGACGCCGTCGCCTACCTCCAGAAGGTGGAGGGCTTCGACCGGGGCCGCTACGCCGGACCGGTCGGCTGGGTCGACGCCCGGGGTGACGGTTGCTTCGCCCTCGGCATCCGGGGGGCGGAGGTGTCGGGGCCCTCGGCCCGGATCTACGCCGGCAACGGGATCGTCGCCGGTTCCGACCCGGCCGACGAGCTGGCCGAGACTCAGCTCAAGCTGCAGGCCCTGCTGGCCGCCCTCGTCCGCCCCTGAACGACCGCATCTCAACCGGCGGCGGCCACCGCCTCCGCCACCGCGGCGTGCAGCCGCTCATGGGCGGCCACATTGGCGGCCCGGTCG
>DATGAX010000236.1:0-14871 GCA_035312965.1 Acidimicrobiales bacterium | reverse complement strand
TGAAGGAAAAGGTGGGAAATACCCTACTTTTCCTTCACAGAACAACAAACGCTTCACAGAAAGGCCACCGCCGCAGCCCGCCCCCGCCCGGTCGGGGCGGCGGAGCGCCCGTAAGCTGGCCGGGATGACAGGAGGCTCGGGCGCGCTGTTCGTTGCCGTCTTCCTGGCCTGCGCGGTCGAGGCGGTAGAGGCCACGACCATCGTTCTGGCCGCCGGCACGGCTCGCGACTGGCGGTCCGCCCTCACCGGGGTGGGGTCCGGCCTCCTCGTCCTGGCCGCGGTGGTGGCCGCGTTGGGCCCCGGGGTCTCGGCCATCCCGTTGCACTATCTACGCCTTGTCGTGGGCGGCCTGCTCCTCGTCTTCGGGCTGCAATGGCTGCGCAAAGCGGTGCTCCGGGCCAGCGGCTACAAGGCCTTGCACGACGAGGCGGAGCTGTATCGCGAGGAGTTGGAGGCGGCCCGGGCCGCGGTGCGGGAACGGCGCGGGTTCGTCGACGACTGGTACGCCTTCACTCTGTCGTTCAAGGGCGTCGTGCTCGAAGGCCTCGAGGTGGTGTTCATAGCCCTGACATTCGGGAGCAACCAGCGGGACATCCCGCTGGCCGCCGTGGCGGCCGCCGCGGCCGTCCTCGTCGTAGCCGGGGCCGGGTTCGCGGTGCGAGCGCCGCTGGCCCGGGTGCCGGAGAACACCCTCAAGTTCGTGGTCGGCGTGATGCTCACGTCCTTCGGCCTGTTCTGGGGCACCCAGGGGGCCGGGGCCCGTTGGCCCGGGGATGATGCCGCCCTGCTGGTGATCGTGCCGGCTGTCGGGGCGTACTCGCTCCTCATATCCGCTGCTCTTCGCCGCCGCCGTTCGTCCACCCAGGTCGAGGCGCCGGACGTGACGCTGGAACCGGCCCTCATGAACCCCCGGGAGAGCCGGTGATCTGGCGGCGAATCAAGGCGTTCGGGGCCTTCTGGTACGACTTCGTCATCGGCGACGACTGGCGGGTGGCCGCCGCTGTGGTCTCCGCCCTGCTGCTGACGTGGGTGGTGAGCCGGTCGTCGGTGCCGGCGTGGTGGATCGCACCGGTCGTGTTCGTCGTGCTGCTACCGCTGTCGCTCTGGCGGTCGGTATCCCGCCGCTGACTAGTCCATTCGTCACGCTCCGGGCATAGGTCCCGGAACGGCAGAAGGGTCCGATCGAGCCATTTACGGCAGGACCGGGTGTCTGAGAATCTGTCGCCATTGCCGACAGATCCTGCTTCTGGGGAGCGGGATAGCAAGGGGACAGACGACATGCTCAGCAAAGCAAGGATCGGGAGCCTCGCGGCCGCGACGACGGTGCTCGCAAGCCTGGCCGCCTACGGCGCCCCGGCCCAGGCCGCGTCGGTGGCCATCACGTTCGCCACCGCCACGCCGGGCGGCACGGACCGCACTCTCAACGTCTTCAACAGCGACGGCTCGGCGATCTCCTCGCCGCTCAACGTCTCATCCGGCTCGGGCGGCTTCATCGCCCAGGTAGTGGACAACGGCATCGACCCCGCCGTCCTGGGCAACTTCGACGTCGAAGCGACCATGACCAACCTGTACAAGGTCACCGGAGGCAGCACCTTCGACTGCGGCACGACCATCCCCTCGCACGACGTCAACATGACATCGCTGCCATCTCTTCTCGACGCCAAAGGTCTGGGATCGGTGCTCCAGCCGGTGCTCAGCCTGACGGGCAGCCTCAGCTCGGTGATCCCGCCCTCGCTCGTCACCACCCTCTCGGGGCTGGGTATCACGGTCAACCTGACCCCGACCGTCACCGGCGTCACGGACCAGGTTACGACCACCCTCACTCAGGCCCAGGAAGCGGCCGGCAGCGCCGGTGACCTGCTGGGCAACGTGCTGAGCAACGGCTCCCTCCCGATCAACCTCTCGGTCGGGGCCGGCTCCGCCTTCACCAATCCCGACGCCCCTCCGGCCGGCTGGAACTGCCCGCTGGCCGGCAATGCCCCCGCGGCGACCTCCGTTCAGGTCCTGCACGGCGCCCTCAACGGGCTGCCCCCGGCCGTCACGTCACTGGCCGACCCGCTGCTCGCCGACCTGCAGACCGTGTTCGGGAACCCGACCGTCAGCTCGCTGACCTCCGGTGGCACCCCGGCCATCGATCCGAGTGTGGCTGAGAGCGACATCGCCGCCGCCACCAACATCCCGCTGGCCGACCTGACGCCCAGCCTGCTCACGAGCATCGAGAACGCGTTGACGGCCACCGTCACGGGCGTGGTCGACGGCGTCGACCAGATCTCCGGAACCTACGGCGCCAGCCCTGTCCTGCGGGTCACGCCGCCGAATCCCACGACCCCGGGCACGTACCAGGCCGTCGTCACCCTGACTCTGACGTCGAACACCCAGTGACGACGGGAGGGCTGCGGGCCAAGGTCGCGGCGGTGGCTCTGGTCCTCTCGGCCGGCGGGCTCGTCTGCACCGGTCCAGCCGGGGCCATCCAGACGACCACCTGGGGGATCAAGCCGGCTCCCCACGGCGGCCAGGAGCGAGGCTCGCTGTCGTACCCCTCCAACGGCCAGACGGTGCACGACTCCATCGTCGTCTACAACCGCACCGGCCAGGCCGAGGCCGTCAACCTGCAGGTGCTGGGCGCCACGCAGATCGGAACCACTTTCCAGTACTCGGTGCAGCGGACGGGGTTGGCAGCGGGAGTCTCGTTGGCCGGGTACCAGGTCACCCTGCCCCCCCACGAGCAGGCCACGGTCCCGGTGACGGTGAAGCTGCCGCGCCACTCGAAGGTGACCACGTTGGCGGCGATCGCGGCCGAAGGTCCGCCGGTCCCGCACGGCTCGGCGCTGATCGAGGAGCGGCTGGTGATCCTGGTCAAGGCCACGCCTTCGACCCGTCCGGCGCCGCTCGTGCCGAACCTCGACGTGTGGGGCCCCGTCGCCGGCGCCGTGCTGGCTCTGGCTGCCGGGCTGGTCCTCGTAGAGGCCCGCCGGCGGCGGTCCGGGCCGCGGGCCGATCCGGCGCCGGCCGAGCGGGCCGGAGGCGACCTGCTGGTAGGGACGAGGTGACCTGGATGGCGGGGGCTTTCACGCGCGACGGGGGAGTGGTGGTCATCTACACGGTCCAGGGTTCACCCGGTCCCACGACCACCACTATCCCCGCCGCCCAGCCGCCGACCCCTGCCGTCACGCATCAACCGCTGCCCTTGACGGGGGCCCCGGTTACCCTCGAGCTGATCGGGTCGTTCGGCTTGCTGGCGGCCGGCGCGCTCACTGCGATCGCGGCCCGGCGGCGGGGCCGATCGGCGGGATAGGTTTCCCGGGACGGCTGCTACGGCAGCCCTGCCGCGGATCCCTGTTGCTGCCCGCGCCGCTCCCGCTCCCTCTCCCTGGACCACAAGGCGATGAGGAGCAGGATCAGGAGCAGCAGCAGCAGGAGATCGAGGAAGCGGAGCAACCACGTCGTCCACGTGACACCGCGGTGGCGGCCGGGATTGTGCGTGGCGGGGTGGTGGGGGACCGGGGTGAGAGGCCGGCCGATGAAGGTCGGTGCCAGGGTGGTGCTCGCCCCCGGCGGGCCGACCCCGTCGGGAGTGTGGATGGTCCACAGCAAAGGAGCCCGAGCGTCGCCCGAGTGCTCTGCCGACACCCCCCACAAGAGATGCAGTGTGGCCGAGTAGGGGCCACGCGGGATGGTGGACCCGGTCGGCGGGGTCACGTCTATCGGGAAGGTGCGGGTGTTCCCGGGCAGCACCAGCCGGGCGGGCAGCGTCACCGTGGCGATGTCGCCTGTCGAGGCCAGAACGGTCATCGAGCCCGTGAGCTCGTAGTCGATGTTCCCGGTGTCGAGGAATGACGCCTGCAGGACCAGGCTCGAGCCCGTCGACGGCTGCTGCTGGAAGGAGATGATCCGGCCCGAGTCGTCGGTGGGCCCCGGGACGTGCCCGAACAGCGGCCGGGCCTGGGCGGTCACCACGTTGACCTCACCGGCCTGCGACGGCGGGACGTTGCTGAAGACCACGCCCGCGTACAGGCCTCCCGGACGGGACCCGGGCGAGGCGCTCATCGTGACCCGGACGTCCTGGCTGGCCCCCGCAGCCAACGACAGGCTCTGCGGCGAGACGGTCACCGCGAGCCCGGGTGAGGGATGACCGGTGAACTGAGGGGTGTCACCCTTGAAGAACAGACCTGTCGCCTGGGCGTCGATCGTCTCCGCTCCCGAGCCCGTATCGGTGACCGTGAACGTCAACCCGGTCACCACCCCGGGCTGGAGCGGGACGGGCCCGGCCGGCCCCCCCGAGACGGTGAAGGTGGTCGATCCCCCCGACGACGCCGCCGCCGGCAGGGGCCCGGCGGCGGCGATGATCAGAAGGATCAGCAGGCGGCGCAGCCGCACCGGTCAGAAGCTGGGTACGACGAGATACGTAACCGTAGCGTTGTACAGCCCGGCCGGATCGGTGTAGTCGACATTCCAGCAGTAGTTGATGTTGGTCACCTTGCCATTGGTGAGACCGGCCACACCGCTCTGCAGCGCCGAGTAGGTCCCGTTCGAGCCGAACGACGTTCCGGAGCCGCTGCAGCTGGCCGCGCTCGATCCCGTCGACTCCGTGTAGCCGAACGGGATGCTGTGGCCGGAGCCGCCGGCCCACGTCAGGTCCGAGCCGGCGCCTCCCACCAGGCCCTCGACGGTGTAGTTCTGCGCGTTGGTGGCCACGGTGAGGGCCTGGCTGGCGTTGGAGGCTTCCACGCCCGAGGTGGTCGGCGCGATCGAGAAGGACTGGTAGGCGCTGTCCACGCTTGTGGTCAGCGCGGGGGCCACGTTGAGGGCGGTGGTGATGCCGTTGGTCGCCTGGGCCACGTACGACAGGGCGATACTGGTGGCATCGGACAGGAGGGAGCCGAGTACACCGCCGGCCAGGCCGCTGACGCTGCAGACCAGGTTGCCCACGTTGGTCGGCGTGAGGCTGGCCACGATGCCGCCGAGAGCGTCGGCCTCGCAGGCATAAGCGGTGCCGGTGGACGACCCGTTGGTGAGCCCGGTCATCACCACCTTCACGCACGTACCGGCGGTGGCGATGCTTATGGGCAGGGCGATGTTGTCACCGCTCAGGACAGCGGCCGAGCTCAGGCTCTGCTGGGCGAAGGTCCCGGCGCAGCTGCTTGCCGTGTACACGGTGGTGTTCGCCGCGCTGAGCCCGCTCACGGTCGACGGCAGCGCCACGATGAGGTCGGTGACCAGCGCGGTGCCGGTGGAGAAGATGGCGGTGTAAGTGGACGACGCGTTGACCGCGTTGTTGCTCATCACCATGCTGGTGTTGGTCAAGGAGGCGTTCGCCGGGGCGAACGAGCCGACGACCAGGCCGGCGGTCGTGGCCATCAGGGCCAGCCCGGCGATCCTCAATGTGCGCTTCCTGCCCTTCGGATTCACGATTGCCCCTTCCATTGACGACGGACGTGACGGACTCTGCAGCGAGGGACACTCGGCCTCGTTCAGAGCGTCGGAACAGATATCGGCGTGTGACCAAAGTCCTGGATGGCTCACAAGGGTCAATTTCGATAAGTCGACGTCGCATCCAGAGGCGGAAGATTCGCCGCGAACCTACAGAAGTAAGAGTTTCCCGCTGCGACTGTAACTAGTTACGAGTCCCAAATCCCGGCTTGAATGATCGGCCCTTCCGAGTCGAGGAAGCCCAGCGCCTCGTCCATGCCCGAGATATGACCTTGCTCCACCAATGCCTGGTAAGCGGCGTCGCCGGCCGCGGCCCGGTCGAGCATCATGCGCCGGTTGTACCGGATCCGGTCGACGACGGCATCGAGGAAGCCGGCGCGTTCCTCGAACCCGTAGGCATCGAGCAGCCGGCGCAGCCGCCCGGACCGGTCGGTGTCCTCATCCCATCCGAGCAGGCTGGTGACGAAGGGCCCGTGGAGGGGCACCCATTGCCACGCCACGAAGGCCAGCTCCGACAAGGCCGTCCCCGGCCCTGACAGGTCCCAGTCGATGACGCCGGCGATGCGACCGTCCTGAAACACGAAGTTGTATGGAGCCAGGTCGTGGTGGCACACGATCTGCCCCGGCGGCAGTCCGGCGGGGGCGAAGCCGGACACCGCCCGGTGGTATGCCGCGGTCACGGCTCCCACCGAATCGAGCAGGTCGTCGGAACGGAGCCACTCCGGCCAGGGCAGCTGCCAGCCGACGGTGTCGCCGGGGATGTAGCGCAGGATCTCCCGGCCGCGATCGTCGTATCCCAGCGGCTCCGGGGCGAGGTGGAACCCTCGGTCCCGCAGGTGGCGGAGGAGATCGTGGACGCCCGCCGTCGACGGACCGGCCGTGCGCCGAACGGTGTCCCCGACGCGGGCCACTGCGGTCAGCGTGCCGCCGGACAGTGGCATTTCGGGTGGCTCCCGATCCATGGGACGGCCACATTAGGCCATCGACCCAATCCGGTCGAACCGCCTGAATAGACCGCATGCGCCACTACCGGAAAAGTCCTAAAGATCCACGAGTCAGCCCTGGTGCGCAATAGGACCGGTAGGTATCGTCGACGGCAGCAAGTCCGAAATAGCAGCTCCCCCCGCACCACAGGAGAACTCGAAATGCTGACCCTCCGTCACCGCATCGATGAGCAGGCTACGCACGAGCAGGAGGCCCTGGATCGAGCCGAGCTTCTCTGCCAGCGGGCCGAGGAGCTGCACGCCGAGGCGGCGGCCGAGGCGGAGAAGGTCATGGCCCACGCCAAGGCGGACGCGGCCCGGCTGCTCCGCGAGGCGCTGACGATGATCGACGAGAACGTCGCTCGGTCGGAAGCGGCCTGCCGTCGGTACGAGATCAATCAGCTGGCGGCCGACGCGGCCCGCATGGAGGCCGAGCGGCTGCTCGAGGACGCCCGCCGGATGCGGGTCCGTATGGCTCCGTCTGCTGCCGACGACCTGCACCTCGATGACGCCGATGCCGGCGTCATGTTCGACTACCGGGTCCTGGCTGAGCTCAGCCGGTGACGGCCCGCCGCCGGCCGGCGGCGTGGCGCACGCCCCGCGCCATGGCCCGGGTGTCATAGGCCGCCGCCCAGGTCCGGTCGGACCCGAGGGCCACGGCACCGCCGTTGCCGCGGTAGCGAGCAACCTCATCCAGCCCCCACCGGAGGGCGGCGGGCAGGTCTGATCCTTGGGAGTGGCGGGAGCCCACCAGGCGGGAGAACCCGGCCAGGATGAAGGCTTCTCCGGCCCCAGTGGCCGATACGGCGCACCCCGGTTGAGCCCACACGCCGGCCCCTGGAATGGGCGTGTCGCCGACGCGGCCCGGCGGCTGCCCGGGCCTGCCTCCGGTCGAGGTGGCGGCGGCGAACCGGCCGCTGGCCGTAACAGCCACCGCGCCCACCGTTCCCTGCTCGGACAGCGGGGACGGGTCAGCGGTGCCATCGTGGGAGACAGGGCCCAGTCGCGGCACGTCGTGGCCCGCGGCGAAGTGGTCGGCTCCCGGACCGGCCAGGAGCAGGACGCCGTCCTTGGCGCTGCGGCGCCAAACGGCGTGGGCGGCGCCGACGGCCGACCAACCGGTGAGGCAGGCCACTGCTCCGGCCCGGCCCCGGTCGTCCATCACCGACGCGTCCATCTCGTGCGTGCCGGTCGACGTCGGCACCGAACCGCGACCAGCGTTGAACGCGCCGTTCTCCTCGAAGGCGCGCACCGCGGCCACGACGGCGTCGACGGCCCCGCCCCCCGCGGCCAGCACCGCCCACCCGGCATCCAGCGCGGCATCCACGCCGTCCTCGACCCTGGCAGTCAAGCCGGGCTGGTCCGCCAGCCGTTCGTAGCTGCCGGCGCCGCCGTGCACCGCGATGGCGGGCCATTCGACGGGCGAGGACTCCACGGTGACGCGGCGGGTCATGTGCCCATTCTGGCGTCGCGCCCGGTCCCTAGACTCCCGCCTCATGGTGTGGCCCGACGCCGAGGTGCCGATCGACGAGCCGCTCGTGCGGCGCCTCCTCGCCGAGCAACAACCCGACCTGGCATCGCTTCCGCTCGAGCTCACGGACGCCGGCTGGGACAACGTGCTGTGGCGGTTGGGCCACGAGCTGGCCGTCCGGATGCCCCGCCGCGCCATCGCCGCCCCTCTGATCGACCACGAGCAGAGGTGGCTGCCCGAGCTGGCTCCGGGGTTGCCTCTGGCTGTCCCGGTCCCGCTCCGGAAGGGAGATCCCTCCGATGAGTTCCCGTGGCACTGGTCGGTCGTCCCCTGGTTGGAAGGGACGCCTGCCGACCGCACGCCGGTCACCCGCCCGGACACTACCGCCGAGCGACTCGGGGCCTTCCTGCGGGCCATGCACCGCCCGGCGCCGGCCGACGCACCTTCCAACCCCTGGCGCAGCGGACCGGTGGCGACCCGATCCGACACCTTCGAGCAGCGGGTGGGCAAGCTGGCGGCCTACGTGGATGCCGCCGTCCTGAGCCGGATCTGGACCGACGCCGCCAGCGCGCCGGCCCACGCCGGGCCGCCGCTGTGGGTGCACGGCGACCTTCACCCGGGCAACCTTCTGGTCCGCAACGGTGCCGTCGTCGCCGTGATCGACTTCGGCGACCTGTGCGCCGGCGACCCCGCGGTCGACGTCGGAGCAGCCTGGATGTCCATTCCCGGCGGGAGCCGCCCCCGGTTCTGGGCCGCCTATCGCGACGTGGACCCCGACCTGGGCCGGCGGGCCGCCGGGTGGGCCGTCCTTTTTTCCCTGATGCTCCTCGAGATCGGGCTCGAAGGGCGGCCCTCTTACGCGGACGTGGGCCGGCGGAGCCTGGACGAGCTGGTTCCCGCGGCCGAGCGCCTCGGGCTGTAGGCGCGGCCGGTGGCCCCACCCCGCAGCCGGACCGAGCGGCTCGACGCGTTCCAGCAGCGCCATCGGTCCGCCGGCTTCGTCGTCGCGGTCGTCTGGAAGGCCTTCGACGACCGCGCCCCCTACCTCGCCGCCCTCGTCACCTACTACGTCTTCATATCCCTGTTCCCTCTGCTCCTGCTCTTCATCAGCATCATGGGCTTCGTGCTCCAGAGCCACCCCGGACTGCGCCAGTCGATCGACAACTCCGCCGTCTCGAACCTCCCCGGCATCGGGACCCTGCTCCACCAGAACATCCAGGGCTTCAAGGGCAGCGGCGTTGGCATCGCGCTCGGCCTGGTGGGCCTCGTCTACGGGGCCTTGGGCGCCACGCAGGCCAGCCAGTACGCCTTCAACCACATCTACGCGGTGCCCCGTTGCGAACAGCCCAACCCCATCCGTTCCCGGCTGCGCGGCGTTCGCCTGCTGGCCATCCTCGGTACGACCATCGTCGTCTCGACCGGGATCAACGTGGCCATCTCCAACGCCCACACCGTGTCGTCGCAGCTGGGCACCGGGCTCACGGTCCTCGGCTATTCGGTCGACCTCGTGATCAACGTCGGGTTGTTCTCGGTCGCCTTCGAGGTGCTGACAGCGATCGACCTGGGAATCCGGGACGTCATCGCCGGGGGACTCATCACCGGCGTGTTGTGGCAGGTGCTCCAGACGTTCGGTTCCCGCTACGTGGTCAACGAGGTACGCCATGGCAGCGCCCTGTACGGCGTCTTCGGGGTCGTGCTGGCCACCCTGGCATGGATCTATCTGGTCGCCCTGGTCATGATGCTGTCGGCCGAGATCAACGTGGTGCGCCAACGACGCTTGTGGCCGAGGTCGGTGCGGTCACCGTTCACGGACGACATGGCACCCACCCGAGCCGACCTGGCCGCCTTCGAGTCCTATGCGATGGAGCCCCGGTTCAAGGGGTGGCAGCACATCGTCGTCGGCTTCGATCCGCCCGACCCGGTCCCGGGCGGGGACGGCCCGGCGGGGCCCGTCACACCGCCCGTATAACGTCCCTCACAGGAGGTGGGACGTGCTCATCCTGCACCGGTCCGAACGGGCGGACCTGTTGGTGGACGCGCTCGGCCAATTGCTGGCCCAGCCGCTCGACGATCCGGTGACGCCGGAGGTGGTCGCCGTCCCGACCCGCGGCGTCGAACGCTGGATCACCCAGCGCCTGGCGCGCCACCTGGGCAGTGGACGGGACCCGGGTCATGCGCCCGACCCCGACCCGGCGGTGCCGGGTGGAATCTGCGCCAACGTCGGGTTCCCCTTCCCTGGCACCCTCGTGGGACAGGCCACCGCCTGCGCCACGGGCGTGCAGCCGGACCTGGACCCATGGTTGCCCGAGCGGTTGGCTTGGGCCGTCATCGACGTCATCGATCGGGGTTCCGGGGACGGGCGGTTGGCTCCGCTGTTGGAGCACCTGGCCGCCGTCACCCCGCCCGCGCGTCCGGGCTCTCCGGCCTCGCCGCTCCGCCGCTTCGCCACCGCCCGCCATCTCGCCGACCTCTTCGACCGGTACGGGGTCCACCGCCCCGAGATGATCCGGGCGTGGGCGGCCGGGTCCGACGAGGGGGTGGCGCCCGGCGGGGCCGACTGGCAGCCGCACCTCTGGCGGCTCGTCCGGGCCCGCATCGGAGTGCCCAGTCCGGCCGAGCGGCTGGCGGCCGCGGTCGAAAGGATGAGATCGGACCCGGCCCTCCTCGACCTCCCCGCCCGCGTCTCGGTCTTCGGCCTGACCCGCCTGCCGGCCGGGCACCTGGCCGTCCTGGACGCAGTGGCCGCCCATCGCGACGTCCATCTCTTTCTGCTCCACCCGTCCGGGCAACTGTGGCAGCGCATTGCCCCCGAAGTCGCCGGGCGGGGCGCCGCCATGCCGCGATCGGAGGATCCGAGCGCCCGCCGGCCCCGGCACCCGCTGCTGCGCTCATGGGGTCGTGACGCTCGGGAGATGCAGATCGTCCTGTCCGCCACCGCGGCCGACGACTCCCGGCACTACCAGGTGCCCGAGACGCCGCCCGCCACGCTCCTCGAACGTCTACAGGCCGACATCCGAGCCGACCGGAGTCCAGGCGGGCCCGACGCGGGCACAGAGCCGTCGACCGTGGACCCGGGTGACCGGTCTCTGCAGATCCACGCCTGCCACGGCCGCACCCGCCAGGTGGAGGTGCTGCGGGACGCCATCCTGCACCTGCTCCAGGAGGATCCGACGCTCGAAGCGCGCGACGTGATCGTCATGTGCCCCGACATCGAGGTGTACGCCCCTCTCATCCAAGCCGCCTTCGGCGTCGACGCCGCCGTCCGACCCGACGGACGGGACGGGACGGGCCCGACCCACGGGCCGCCGGCGGAGCGGCCGGCGGACCGGTCGGGGCCGGTGCTCCGGGTGCGCCTCGCCGACCGGTCGCTGCGCCAGACGAACCCTCTGCTCGGTGTGGCCTCCGTCCTGTTGGAGCTGGCCGGCTCCCGCCTCACGGCACCGGCCGTCGTCGACCTGGCCGCCCGGTCGCCGGTGAGCCGCCGGTTCTCCTTCGACCAGGAGGACCTGGCCACCATCGAGCGCTGGGTGTCGGGCACAGCAGTGCGCTGGGGCTTCGATGCCGCCCACCGGAGGCCCTGGTCGCTGGAGGCCCTGGGCACCAACACCTGGGCGGCCGGCATGGACCGGCTGATGCTCGGCGTGGCCATGACCGGAGCCGACGGCGGCCTGTTCGCGGGGACACTGCCCTACGGTGAAATCGACAGCTCCGACATCGATCTGGCCGGCCGCTGGGCGGAGATGGTCGAACGCTTGGGGGCCGGGCTCGATCGCCTCCAGGGCCCGCATCCGATCGACGGCTGGATCGCCGCGCTGGTCGAGGTCACCGAGGCCATGGCGTGCCCGGCCCGCGATGAGGCGTGGCAGCATGACGAATTCCAAGCCACGCTGACCGCGGTGGCCGCCGACGCCCACGTCGCTGGCGCCGCCCGACCCGGGCTCAGCCTCTCGGAGGTCCGGGCGTTGCTGGGCGAGCAGCTCAAGGGTCGGCCCACCCGGGCCAACTTCAGGACCGGTGACCTCACCATCTGCACCATGGTCCCGATGCGCTCCGTGCCGCATCGGGTCGTGGCGTTGCTGGGCCTGGACGACGGCGCCTTTCCCCGCCACCCCGAGATCGACGGTGACGACCTCCTGCTCTCCCGACCATTGGTCGGTGACCGGGACGCCCGGTCGGAGGACCGTCAGCTGCTCCTGGATGCTCTGCTGGCGGCGACGTCGCATCTGATCATCACCTACTGCGGCCGGGACGAACGCACCAACCGGCGGCGACCCCCGTGCGCACCCGTTGCCGAGCTTCTCGATGTGGTGGATGCATCCGTGAGGCGGGCCGACGGCCGCGCCGCCCGCCACTCGGTGGTGGTGCACCACCCGTTGCAGCCCTACGACCCCTGGAATTTCACCCCGGGCGGCTTGGCCCCGGACGGCCCGTGGGGGTTCGACCCGGTCTTCTTGGCCGGCGCTCGGGCCATGCTGCAACCGGACCCCCCTGGGCTGGTGGACGAGCCGCTCCTGCCCGACCCGGCCGAGGACGTGATCGGGCTGGACCAGCTGGTCGTCTTCGTCCAGCACCCGGCCCGCGCTTTCCTCAGACGGCGATTGTCGCTGTATCTGGGGGACTGGAGCGACGAGCTGGACGACCGCATGCCGCTGGAGCTCGGCCCTCTCGAGCGGTGGGCTCTGGGTGACCGCTTGTTGGAAGCGGTCCTGTCGGGCGTCGAGATCGAGCGCGCCGTGGAGGCCGAGTTGCACCGCGGCCTGACCCCCCCGGGGGTCCTGGCCGTCAACGTGCTGTCCGACGTCGGCGGCGGTGTCGCCGCGCTGGTCACGGCCTCGGCGGCGCGGGGCTTCCCACCTGGGGCCAGCGAGGCGGCGCAGGTCCAGGTGGAGCTGGCGGGCGGCCGGTCCCTCGCCGGAGCCATCCCGCAGGTGCGGGGCGACACCGTGATCCAGTGCGTGTACTCGAGGCTGGGGCCGAAGCACCGCCTGGCGGCATGGGTGCGGCTTCTCGCTCTCACCGCCGACCGGCCCGAACGACCCGTGGCCGCCCTGAGCATCGGCCGTGGCGACCGGGGCGCCATCCGGATCGCCGAGATCGGGCCTCTCGGAGGTTCCGAACCCGACCGGCGGGCGCAAGCTCTCGACCACCTGGCCGAGTTGGTCGACCTCTACGACCGCGGGATGCGGGAGCCGCTGCCGATGGCGTGCGGGGCGTCGAGCGGTTGGGCGGAGGGCCGCCGGCGCGGCCTCGACGAGGACGGCCTGATCCACCGGGCGAGGGCGGAGTGGGACCCGAGCGGGGAGATACCGGGCGAGCGGGACCAACCGGAGCACGTATTCCAATACGGGCGTGACTCCGACGTGCGAGTCCTGCTCTCGGCCCCACCTCGCGGCGATGAGAGCGGCTTCGGCTGGGCGGCGGAGGAGCGCCACCGCTTCGGGCGCCTGGCCCGCCGGCTGTGGGATCCGTTGCTCTCCCGGGAAGTCATGGAGACCCGATGAGGGCGCGGCCCCGGTCGTTCGAGGCGGCCGGACCGCTGCCCGGGCCGGGCGTGACGGTGATCGAGGCCAGCGCCGGCACGGGCAAGACGTACACGCTCACCTCCCTGGTGCTGCGCTTCGTGGCCGAAGGCGTTCCGTTGTCGGCAGTCCTCGCCGTGACGTTCACCAAGATGGCGACCGGCGAGTTGCGCGACCGGGTCCGATCACGGTTGGTCGACGCTCACGAAGCGCTCGCCGGGCGACGCCCGCTGGACGGCGATGCCGTCGTGGCCCTGCTGGCCCGAGGGCCGGCCACCGAGGTCGAGACCCGCCGGGACCGGATAGGCGACGCTCTGGCCGAGTTCGACTCGGCCACCATCGCCACCACCCACGGGTTCTGCCAGGTGGTCCTGCACGGGCTCGGCACCGCGGGCGACACGCCACCCGGGAGCGTGCTGCTCGAGGACCCGGCCGAGCTGCTGGAGGATGTCGTCGACGACCTGTACCTGCGGCGGAGCCTGCGCCACCCCGAAGCCGACCCGCCCTTCACCCTGGCCCAGGCTCGCAGGGCGGCGTTCGAAGCGGCCCGGAATCCCGACACCGCGCTGGTCCCCGACTCGGGCGATGACCGGCGCGGGCTGCTCGGGCGGTTGTCGGGTCGTGCCCGCGAGGAGGTGGCCCGCCGCCTCCAGGAGGAGCACCTGCTCACCTACGACCAGCTCCTGTACCGCCTGGCCGGCACCCTGGAGCATCCCCGGCGGGGCCCCCTGGCGTGCCAGCGCCTGGGCGAGCGCTACAAGGTGGTGCTGGTCGACGAGTTCCAGGACACGGACCCCGTGCAGTGGACCGTGCTGCGGCGGGCCTTCGTCGGTGGCGGCACCCACCTGGTCCTCATAGGTGACCCCAAGCAGGCCGTATACGGCTTCCGGGGTGCCGACGTTCATGCCTACCTGGATGCCCGGGCCATGGCCGACGCCACCTACACGCTCGACACCAACTGGCGCGCCGATCAGCCCCTGCTCAGTGCCACGGACGCGCTCTTGTCACCCCTGCAGTTCGGGCATCCGGACATCGCCTTCCGACCGGTGACGGCGTCCCCCGACCGCCAGGACGACGGGATCCGGGGTGGGCCGGCTCAGCCGCCGATGCGCTGGCGGGTGGTGCCCGACTCCGAACGCCGCGTCCCCGTCACCGGCAAAGGGCTGTTCAGGAAGGGAGCCCTGCGCGACTGGGTGGCGGGCGACGTGGCCGCCGACGTGGCCACGCTGCTGGCCTCCGGCGCCGAACTGGTGGAGGCCGGGCGGACCCGCCTTCTCCAGGAGAAGGACGTGGCTGTGCTCACCCGGACCAACGCCCAGGCGCTCGCCGTCAGCCGTGAGTTGCGCCAGCGCGGCGTGCCGTCAGTGGTCGCCGGTCTGGACACCGTGTTCCGGTCGGACGGGGCTGACGCCTGGCTGCGCCTGCTCGAAGCGCTGCAGGAGCCCTCCTCTCGGTCACGCATTGCCGC
>DATGAX010000235.1:0-2667 GCA_035312965.1 Acidimicrobiales bacterium | reverse complement strand
CAGTCGGTTTCGCCGAGCTCGGTCACTATCACCGGGATTCCCTGGAGTGCATCGACCACGGACCTCCAGCATTTGTCAGTACAATTGTCAGGGCCGTAGAGGTGCCACCCGGCGATCAGCTGACCGACCGGATCGTGGAGTCCGGATCTCTTCCAATCCTTGAGCGACGAAGCCTTGGCCAGCCCGTCGACGATGATCGGGTTCGTCGCTCCGGTGGCCCTCGTCTTGTCGATCAGCTTCTGCATCCCGACTGCCTCGTATCCGTTGGCTGAACCTGCGCCGGGCACGAAGCAGCCGTCCTTCCAACATGACCAGCTCACCCCGTACGGCTCGTTGTAGAGCTCGAAGGCGACCCCCGGCCGGTTCCGGTACGCCGTGGCCACCTGGGTCCAGAAGAGGCCGGCGTGGTCAGCGTCGGGCATCTTCTGCTGGCCGTGGGCCTGCCGGGTTCCGGCGGCCGACCAGTGCAGGTCGAGGATCACCCCGATGCGGTGGGCCAGTAGGAGATCGACATAGGACGACACGGTTGCCTGGTAGGCCGGTCCGGAGGTGCTGTGCGGGACCCCGTTGATCCCCAGCCAACAGTCCTCGTTGAGCGGTAGCCGGACGACGTCGACGTTCCACGAAGCGATTCCTTCCACCGATGCCTCGTCATCTGGTCCGACGAAGACGTCCTTGCCGTCGAGGCAGGCGTATTCGGTCCCGGATCGGCCGACGCCGACCAGCTGTATGCGATTCCCATCCGGCTCGACCAGTCGGTCGCCGGCGACCTTGAAGACGCCGGGCGCGGCCCGAGCCGGCCCATTGTGACGAACGACCAGAAAGACGACGCCCGTGGCGATGAGGGCCAGTAGCAGTCCGGCTGCCGCCAACCTACGAAACACGGATCGACCGTACCCCGACAGGCCGCCAGACTCCCGGGCTACGCTCTTGAATCGTGCCTGGTCCCTGCACCCTTGGACCACTCCTGTGGACTACATCGGGCGCCCCGGAGCCCGTTCGCTCGGAAATCAGTGGTCGAGATGTGGTCCACGACGCTTCGCTGGAGGTGCTCTAAGGCACAAACCGCAGGTCACACCGCCCGCCCGGATGGCGGAACAGGCAGACGCGATGGTCTCAAACACCATTGGCCGCAAGGCCGTGCGGGTTCGATTCCCGCTCCGGGCACCAAGTGGTACGCCGTCGATCCGGATCCGCCTCGTGTGCAGCGGGCCGGTTACCGGCTGATCGCCAGCGAGCTGCCGTGCACCGGTGGAGTACCTGCTGGCCGCGCCGAGCCCCGCTCAGTCCCGTTCGACCCCCAACGCCGTCCCGCACGCCCGGCAGCAGAAGACGGCGACGCGGACCGGAGGGTCGCTACCGGCCACCGTGACCGGCACCCGATCGAGAGTGGTCGCCAGCGGGGACCCGCAGGTGGCGCAGAGCGGTTGAACCGGCTGGTGCGCGGCCGTCCCGGGGGGTGCCTTCGCGTCCCTGTCGACCTGCGCCGGCGGTGGAGCCGAGTTCAGGGCCCGCCTGACGCTCTCCGGGTCGACGCCCAACCCCCGCAGCACCTGCCCGGCCGTGCCCTCGACGTCCAGCACGCTGGCCAGGATGTGCTCGCACTCGACTTCGTCCCGGCCCAGCCGGAGGGACAGCCGGGCGGCGCGGTCGAGCGCCCGGTTGGCCCGGTCGGTGAGAGGCAGGTCGGCCGGACGACCGGTCGGCAGGGGTCCGGTGCGGCTGGCCCGGGCCTCGATCACCTTCCCCCGTACCGATACCAGGGTGGCTCCGTTGGCGACGAGGGCGGCGGCCGCCGCCGTGCTGCCGCGCGAGAGCAGGCCGATCAACAGGTGCTCCGTTCCCACCTCGGAGTGGCCGAGGCCCTCGGCTTCCTCCCGGGCGGACACGACCGCCCGTCGTGCGTCGTCGGCCAGGCGTTCGTGCATGCCCTCAACCGTACGCCTCGTGCCGGATCAGGTCATCGGCGACCAGCTCGACGTGCGCAGCAGCCGGCTGGTCCACTGGTCGCGTACCTCCAGGGCGTCGTGCATCCAGGTCCCGGGCGCCTTGAACTGCGGCGGCACAGCTGTCGTGAAGAGGCGGAGGAGCGCTTGGTGGTCGGCGACGCGCTGCCACAGCACTATCTCCCGCCGGCGGCCCGTGCCGTGGGCCGGTTGGAACGCCCCGACCATCTGCAGCAGCGGATTGGGCCGCTGCAGGCTCGGGGCGTACTGGCCGCCCGCCTTGGCGATGTAGTCGTGGACCATGCCCTCGTGCGGGTGGGCGGTGTCCTCCATGTACAGGACGAGCTCGTGGTCGACCGGTTCGACCGGTACCGACGCCAGATCGATCTCTTGCAGGCCGGACCACGGGAGCGGGCGCAGGATCTTCGAGATGGAGTCGTGGCGCAGGCGGTCGACGCCCGCCACCCATTCCTTCAGGTCACCGTCGTGGATGCGGTCGGCGATCCGGGCCCAGGCGCCGGCGTCCCGGATGCCGGTGACGGTGACGACGGTGTACGCCGGTCCGCTGCCGTGCACGTGATCCAGGTACCAGAGCAGCCGGGCGTCGCCGTCCTTGGCCAGACGGTCGATGTAACCGCCCGGTCCCCGGTAGGCCTCTTCGAAGTCGTCTTCGTGGCGGCCGGTGACGGAGTGGGTTTCGTGGAGGAAGAGCACGCGAGAG
>DATGAX010000234.1:0-4911 GCA_035312965.1 Acidimicrobiales bacterium | reverse complement strand
AGCTTCTACGCCGACCTCTCCGGCTTCCTCAACTACATCGTCGTGTGGCTGGCTCCATGGTTCGGGATCCTGGCGGTCGACTGGTTGCTGCGCCGCGGCCGCTACGAGCCGGAGGCGCTCGTCGCCGACCGGGGCGGCGTCTACTGGCGGTCGGGCGGCGTGCACTGGCCGGGCGTGACCGCGCTGGTGATCGGCGGGGTGGCCGCCGCCATGTGGGTGAACGGCGAGTTCTACCAACCTTCCTACCTGAGCCCCATCTCGTCGGCGACGAACGGTTCGGACTTCTCGTGGCTGGTCGGCATCGTCGTGGGCGGGCTGGCCTACTGGGCCCTGTCCTTCCGGTCGGTCCAACGCGAGGTGGTCGGCCGGCCCGGGTGATCCATTTGGCCTGCCGGAACGAACGGTAGTTGTGGAAGTGTCCGGCCCAGGTCAGTACCGTGCGCCTGGTGGGCGAGGACGCACAGCTCCTCCGGCGCATGGCCGCCGGCGACGACTCCGCCCTGGCGGAGATCTTCGACCGGTACGCGCCCCTGGTGCTGGGTCTGGCCCGCCGGGTGACCGGGAGCTCCGAGCTGGCCGAGGACATCGTCCAGGAGGTGTTCACCGCGCTGTGGAGCCGGCCGGAGCGCTTCGACCCGGCCCGGGGCACCCTGCGCGCCTACCTCGGGGTGATCACCCACCGGCGGGCTGTCGACCGCGTACGGCAGAGCGAGCGCCAGCGGCGCCGGGACGAGACCTCGGCGTGGGAGGGCCCCCTCGTGGCGGCCGACGGGACGGACCTGGCCCTGACCGCCGAGATCGTGCGGCAGGCCATCGAACGCCTGCCCGACGGGCAGCGCCAGGCCGTCGAGCTGGCCTACTGGAAGGGGCTCACCCACTGCGAGGTGGCCGCCGCCATGGGCCTTCCCGAAGGCACCGTCAAGTCCCGGCTGCGCCTGGCCTCGGCCAAGCTCCGCGATTGGCTGGCCCCGCTGGCCGTAGTGGAGAGTTAGGGACCGGATGAGCCCTGACCCCGTGGAGGAGCTGCGCTACGCGTTGGCCGAGACCGACGCCGGCCCCGCCGCGCCCGCCCTGCGGGCCCGCGTCCTGGCCGCCGGCGCCGCAGCCCGAACCCCCGGTTACCCCTCCGACCCGTCCGCTCACATCACCGGCGCCGAGGTGTTCTCCCGCATGGCGAGGCGGCTGCAGGGCCTCCTCAGCGAATTGGGCCCGGACGAGTGGTCGGCCCCGTCCATCCGGGGCCTGACGGTGCAGGAGCTGGTGGGCCATCTCGTCGGGGTCGAGCACGCGTTCGCCCGCGCCGTCGCCGGCGACCCATCGGTCAGGACCGCGGACCATGTGGAGTCGACCGACCGCACGGCCCGGGAACAGGCCGGTCGCCTCCCGTCCGCCACCGCCGCCGATTGGGAGGCCTCGGTCGAGGCCGCCCTCTCCGACATCGGTGCGGTGGCCGACCACAGCACGACGGTGGGTTTCCATGGGATGGTCCTGGATCTGGATTCGCTGCTGGTGGTGCGGGCCTTCGAGCTGTGGACCCATGACGAGGACATCCGCCGGGCGACGGGACGGGCCGAAGTGGACCCCGAGCCGGAGGTGCTGGCCCGCATGACCGAGCTGGCCGTGCCACTCGTGCCCTCCGGTATCCGGGCCTCCCGAGGCGCCGACGACGGCGAGGGCGCCGACGACGGCGAGGGCGCCGACCCGCGCCCGGCCCGCCTCGTGCTCACGGGGCCGGGCGGCGGCACCTGGGATCTCTCCTACGCCGGCCCCGTCCGCCGTGCCGGCGCCGGTCCGGCCCCGGACGCCCACCTGACCGTGAGCGCGTCCACGTTCTGCCGGGTGGCCGCCAACCGGGCATCGATGGACTCGGTGGAGGTCGCCGTACAGGGGGATCACGAGGCGGCCGCGGCGCTGTTCGCCGGGGCCGCCACGCTGGCCCTGGACTGAGCGGTACGCCCCTTCAGGCTCCGGTCGAGCCCCGCCGCGCTCGGGCCACGAACGGCTCCAGGCTGGCGGGGTCCGACACCGAAGCCAGGGCCACGGCCTCGGAGACCTCCACACCCTGGAGGATCCTCTTGACCGGGACCTCCAGCTTCTTGCCCGACAACGTGCGCGGCACTGCTCGGACGATCTCGATCTCGTCCGGGACGTGGCGGGGCGACAGACGACGGCGCAGGTCCGACCGGAGCGCGGTCCGTAGGTCGTCGGGGTCGACCGGGCCGTTCGGGACCACGAACAGGAGCAGCTGGCCGGGACCGCCGGCGGGGTCCTCCAGGTGCACGGCCAGGCTGTCGGCCACCTCCGGCCGGGCCTCCACGACCGAGTAGAACTCGGCTGTGCCCATCCGCACCCCGCCCCGGTTGAGGGTGCCGTCGGAGCGGCCGGTGATGACGACGGTGCCGCGATCGGTCAGCGTGGCCCGGTCGCCGTGCGCCCACACTCCGGGGTGGCGCTCGAAGTAGGCGGCGTGGTAGCGGCTGCCGTCGGCGTCGCCGAGGATGCCGACCGGCATCGACGGCAGCGGGGCGGTGAGGACCAGCTCCCCCTCCTCGCCGGTGACGGACCGGCCGTCCTCGTCGAACACCTCGACCCGGGCCCCGAGGCACCGGCAGGAGATCTCCCCCGCCCAGACCGGGTGGATGGGGCTCCCCCCCACGAATCCGGTGCACACGTCGGTGCCTCCGCTGAACGATGCGAGGAGCACATCGGCGGCGACGTCCCGGTACACCCATTCGGCCGCCGCCGCCGGTAGTGGGGACCCGGTCGAGCCGAGGGTCGTCAGGCGGGACAGGTCGTGGTCCGCACCGGGGCGCAGCCCGGCTTTGGCTCCGGCCGCCAGGTAGGCGGCGCCCACGCCTCCGCAGGTGGTCGCGGTCGACGCCATCAGCTCCCACAGCCGGTCGCCTCGCGGCCCGGCCGGGTCCCCGTCGAAGAGCACCACGGCGGCGTCGACGGCCAGTCCCGACACGCAGAAGTTCCACATCATCCAGCCCGTCGTGGTGAACCAGAAGAAGACGTCACCGGGCCCGGTGTCGAAGTGCAGGCCGAGAGCCTTGGCGTGCTCCAGGAGGATGCCGCCGTGGCCGTGGACGATGGCCTTGGGCCTCCCGGTGGTGCCGGAGGAGTAGAGGATGTACAGCGGGTGGTCGAACGGCAGGGCGGCGAACTCGAGCGGGCCGGCCTCCGAGGTCAAGCCGTCCCACCCAGTCCAGCCCGGGGGCGGAGGCCGGTCCGCGTCGAGGTACGGGACCATCACGGCCCGCCGGACCCGGGGCAGGCCGGCCCGGATGGCTTCCGCCTCCTCCCGCCGGAGGACGGCGCGCTCGCCGTACCGGTAGCCGTCCACAGCCAGGAGCACGACGGGATCGGTCTGCACCAGCCGGTCGAGGCAGCCCTCCACGCCCATCTCGGGCGCGCAGCAGGTCCAGACCGCTCCGATGCTGGCCGCCGCCAGCATGGCCACCAGCGCCTCCGGTCCGTTGGGCAGGTAGCCGGCGACCGTTTCGCCGCGCTGCACCCCGGCTGCCAGCAGCCCGACCCGGGCCCGGGCCACGAGGTCGCGCATCTCGGTCCACGACAGCTCGCGGTCCGGGCGGGTGTCGGAGCGGGCGATGACCGCCACCGTCCCTAACCGCCCCGGCGGGACGCGCAGGCTGCGCTCGGCGTAATTGAGCCGGCCGCCGGGGAACCAGGTTGCTCCCTCCGCGCCGTTGCCGGCGACGAGGTCGGAGCCGGGGGCCGCATCCCATGCCAGTCCGGCGTCGTCGGCCACCAGGCGCCAGAACGAGCCGGCGGTGGCCGCCCCCACCGACCACGCCCACGCCTCGTCGTATGTGGCCGCGCCGGACTGCTGCAGGAACCGGGCCATGTGGGAGCGGGCGGTGCGGGCCGGGTCCGGGCGCCAGAGCGGTTCCGGGCTCACACCTTGCGGGCCACCCCGCCGTCCACCCGGACGATGGCGCCGGTGGTGTAGCTGGCCGCGCCGCTCGCCAGGTAGAGCGCCAGCCCGGCGATCTCCCCGGCCTCGCCCAGGCGCCCCATCGGTATGTACTTGCCCTCCTTCATCTCGTCCGTCCAGGCGTCGGTGATGTCGGTGCGGATGGCCCCGGGGAGGATGGCGTTGACCCGCACCGACGGCGCGAACGCGTCGGCCAGCCCGATGGTGAGGGCGTTGAGGCCGGCCTTGGCGCAGGCGTAGGGCAGCTCCCGGGGCGCCGCGATGAGCGAACCCACCGTGCCGACGTTGATGATGCTGCCCCCACCGGCGCCGGCCATGTGGGTCCCGGCGAGGACGCCCAGGCGGAACGGTCCCTTGAGGTTGACGGCCAACGTCTTGTCGTACAGCTCCTCGGTGACGTCGGCCAGCGTCGGATAGAGGGGGGACATCCCGGCGTTGTTGACCAGGACGTCCAGGCGGCCCATGGAGTCGAGCGTCTTGGCGATCAACCGGTCGCAGTCCTCCCAACGGCCGACGTGGCACCCCGCCGCCACGGCCCGCCGCCCGGTCGACTCCTCGACCTCGCGGGCCGCCTCCTCGCAGGCTTCTTCCTTGCGGGAGGCGATGACCACGTCGGCCCCGGCCTCGGCGAAGCACTGCACGATGGCCCGCCCGATGCCGCGGCTGCCGCCCGTGACCACGGCCACCCGGCCGGTGAGATCGAACATTCCGTCCACCATCAGGTCGCCCCTTCCCCGTACTGCTCACACATGTCGTTCACAGGCCCGATCCTCGCACGGTTCGCATCACCGTGCGTTTTGCGGGACTGTCCCGTTCGAGCGGAATAGGCACTCAATACGGCGCCTTCCGATGTCGTAGACGTAATGATGGAACTTGCTCTCCGGGCGCCCCTGCGCGCCATGTCGATCGGCCGCCTCTTCTGGGTGTGCGGCGGCCTGGTCGCCGCCTACATC
>DATGAX010000233.1:0-2723 GCA_035312965.1 Acidimicrobiales bacterium | reverse complement strand
CGGCCCCGCCGGGCGGCACGCTCGGGGGCCAGTCTCCGCCGCCGGACGGGGCCGGGTCCACCCCCAACTAAGCGATCGCTTATGGTCGTGGACGACATGACCCTGACCCAGCTCGAGGCCTTTGTGCTGGTCGCCCGGCTCGGCTCCGTCAAGGCCGCCGCCAAGGTGCTGGGCGTCAGTGAGCCGGCGGTCTCGGGCGCGCTGGCCGCCCTCCGCCAGCACCTCGGCGATCCGCTCCTCCAGCGGACGACAGCGGGCATGGAACTGACCCCGGGCGGGAAGCGGCTGGTGGCGATCGCCTCCCAGATGGTCAACCTGGCCGTCGAGGCCGAGGCCGCCATCCGGGACGCCCAAGGGGCCCCGGAGCTCCTCAGGTTGGTGGCGGCCAGTACCGTCGCCGAGTTCGTGGCCCCCGGCCTGCTGGCCGTCTTCACCGACCGGACGCCCGGCGTCGAGGCCAGCGTCGGCCTGACCAGCGAGGCCGAGATGTCGGCGCTGCTCCTCGAGCGGCTGGCCGACGTGGGGCTCGGGCCCCGCCTGACCGGGCTGACGTCGGAGCCGATGATGCGTTACCGCCTGATCGTGGTGGCCGATCCCCGGCACCGGCTGGCCGGGGCGGCGCACGTCCCCCTATCGGTGCTGGCGGGGCACGAGTGGCTGGTCGGCCCCGCCGGCGCCGACCCGTCGAGCGATACCCGCCGGCTCCTGGCCCGGTTCGGCATCCCGGAATCGCGGCTGCGGGTGTTCCCCAGCGAGAAGGCCGCCTGGGTGGCCGCCGCCGAAGGGCAGGGACTCTCGCCCGCCGTGCACCACCTCGTCAGCCCCGAGCTGTCCCGGGGCGCCCTCGTTCCCGTGGCGGTGGAGGGCACACCGGTCGACCTGTTCTGGTACGTCAGCACACTGAGCCCCGACCGGCGCTCCCCGGCCGCGACGCGCCTCCGGCGGTTCCTGGCCACGGCCGACGCCATGCTCGTGATGTCCCGGGCCGACGGAAGCGTCCCCGCCTCCCGGTTCCGCCCGCCCGTCTACGTGACGCTGTGGAGCTGACGCTCAGTTCCAGAGCGTTACGTAGACGGGCGGCTTGAAGCGGCCGGGGGACACTCCCCGGGACGGCTGGAGCATGATCTGGGTCGCCGTTGGCGTCGTGAGGAAGCGGCGGAACGACCAGGCCGTGCGGGACGAGCGGTCGCTGGCCAGGGTCGAGACGTGCCACAGCATCGGTAGCGGGAATCCCGCCACGTCGATGGGAACCACCGAGTTGCGCCGCACCTCACCGGCCGCCAGGTGGGTGACGGCGGGGGCGATGCCGGCGTCGTCGTCGGCCGCCGCCGCCAATGCCGCCGTCTGGCTCGGGAGCACGAGGACCCTCTTGTCGGGCACCCGCAGCTTGCCGATGAGCTGGAAGACCGGTGACGACGGATCCGTCCCGGCCGGGTCGACGAGCCAGTCGACGTCGGTGAGGGCCGTCGCACACAGACCTCGGGCGCCGGCCAGCCGGCTGCGGGGGCTGGTGAGCAGCTGCAGCGAGCAGCGCATGACGGGCTGGCTCTCCAGCTGCACCGAACCGTCGCCGGTCAGCTTCGGCCCCAGCGCCACGTCGGCCAGCCGCTCCTGGAGGAAGGCCTGCATCTCGGCGGCGGTGGCCACCCCGACCGTCGCCTCGCTGGCGGAGTTCTTCTTGGTGAACGTATCGACCAGCGACGGCACCACGTACTCGGCGATGGTGGACGAGGCCAGGATCCGCAGCTCCGGGGCGGCCCCCCGCGCCTGGCGCACGGTGGCCTGGGCCTCGGCGCCGAGGTGGATCATCTCTGAGGCGATGGGCACCAGGCGCCGGCCGGCGGAGGTGAGCTCCATCCCCGTCGGCCCACGAGCGAGCAGAGGGTCGCCGAGGTGCTGGCGTAGCGCGCCCAACGTGCTGGACACCGCCGGCTCGCTGACCCCCAGGGCGCGCGCCGCCGCCGTGACCGATCCGAGACGGGCCACCAGGACAAAGCACTCCAACTGCGTGAGCGTCACACGTCGGGTTCTAACACGGCGTTTTGGCGCCGGTCACGCCCAGATAACCGATCGCTTATTCGGCTCGAGCCGGGGTTCGGCGGCGGGCGAAGCGCCCCGGCGCCGATCCGGACCGGAATAACCATGTCGTTATAGCAATGAAGACGTGAAGATTCGCCCAGCGTATGGTGAATTGACGGGCTAGGAAATTCCGGAGATCCGCCTGGGATTCCTGAAATAGCGCGGAGCGAATTAGGGGGAGCCGTGGCTGATCGGCCGCAGGAAGAGCGCGGGAATTCGCGCATCTACGACCTCATCAAGCATGTCCCGAAGGAGACCGAGGGCAAGAGCCCGACCATCTGGGCCTGGCCCCAGGTCATCGGCCTGTGGAAGGTGGCGGGTCAGCCGGTGCCCGGTCCCTGGCCTCCCCACCAGGAGGCCCGCCCCGACCCGGAGGCGGAGTCGATCCCGGTGGCCATCTCCGAGCAGCAGGCCCGGCGCGTCTCTCTGCCCCGCCGGCCACTCAACGGCTGAGAAGGGGGACGCATGTACCCGTCGCGCTTCCACTACGAGGCGCCCTCGTCGATCGACGAGGCCCTCCAGTTGCTGTCGGTGTACCAGAGCGAGGCCAAGGTCCTCTCCGGCGGTATGAGCCTGATCCCGCTGATGAAGCTGCGCTTCGCCAGCCCATCGGCCATCATCGACGTGAACAACATCCCCGGCCT
>DATGAX010000232.1:0-2242 GCA_035312965.1 Acidimicrobiales bacterium | reverse complement strand
GACCGGGGATCGCGCTCGGGGTGCCGATGTCGAACCCGCCCCGGGCCTCCCGTTTGGCCTTGTCGGCCAACGACTCGATCGGCGCCGGCTGGGTGAAGTCGGTGACCGGTACGCCCTTCATCGCTTCGGTCATGAAGTCGTGCCACATGCGGGCCGGCCACGTCCCGCCGACGACGGCGCCCACGCCGTGGATCCCCCGCATCGGGATGTTGCCCTCCTTGTAGCCCATCCACACCGCGGTCGAAAGCGTCGGCGTGTAGCCCACGAACCAGGCGTTCTCGTAGTTCTCGGCGGTCCCGGTCTTGCCCGCCGCCGGCCGGCCGATGTCGGCCGCCCGGCCGGTGCCATGGTCGATCACGCCGGTGAGCGCCTTGGTGACGTTGTCGGCGATCGGCTCCTCGAGCACCCGGGTGGTGCGGTCCTGCTGGGTGTTGTCCTCCACCACCGTGCCGTCGCGCTGGGTGATCTTGAGGACGGGTGTCGGCTCGGCCCGCAGGCCCCGGTCGTCGAAGACGCCGAAGGCCGACGACATGTCGAGCGGCGAGACCTCCTGCGTGCCGATGGCGATGCCGCCGTAGACCGGCTTCGACAGGTCGATGCTGGTGATGCCGAGCCGGTGCGCCAGCTCGGCCGTCTGCTTGATGCCGACGTCCACGATCAGCTGCACGAACACCGTGTTGATCGAGTGGGCGATGGCGTTCAACAGCGTGGCCGACCCGAAGCTCTCGCCCTCGTAGTTGCACACCGGGGAGGTGAAGCCCCGGGGTGTGATGCAGTTCGGCGCCGAGTACACGCGGTTGGGCGACACGCCGGCCTCGAAGGCCCGGGCCAGCACGAACGGCTTGAAGGAGGAACCGGCCTGGCGGCCCGAACCGCCGCCGAGCTTGCCGAGGGCCAGGTTGACCTTCGACTCGTCCCAGTCGGTGCCGCCGACCAAGGTGCGGACGTAGCCGGTCTGCGGCTCGATCGAGACCAGCGCGGCGTCCGGGTCCTTGGGGTTGGGCAGCGTCTTCTTCAGGATCTTCTGGGCGGTGTCCTCGAGGTGGGGGTCGAGTGTCGTGTCGATGCGCAGCCCGCCCCGGTAGATGAGCTCGGGGTCGTACTTCTTCACGTCGAGGAGGTAGATCCGCAGGTAGTCGAGGAAGTACGGGTACCGGCCGATCACGCCGGGCGGGGGGAAGATCTTCGGCTTCTGGGCCCGGGCGGCGGCCACCTCGGCCGGCGAGGCGAGCCCGTAGCGCTGGACGCGGTCGAGCACCTCGTTGCGCCGGGGCTCGGCCTGTGCGGGGTGCGTACGGGGGGAGTAGAGGCTCGGGGCGGGCAGGACCCCGGACAGCAGAGCCCCCTCCGACAGCGTGAGGTCCTTGGCGTCCTTCTTGAAGTACGACTGGGCGGCGGCCTGCACGCCGAACACCGAATCCCCCATGTAGACGGTGTTCAGGTATTTGGCCAGGATCTCGTCCTTCGAGAGCACCCGCTCGATCTGGGCGGCGATCAGCGCCTCCTTGGCCTTGCGGGCGATCGTGCGGGATCCGTCGGTGTAGAGGTTCTTGGCCAGCTGCTGGGTGATGGTCGAGCCGCCCTGCCGGACCTGACGCTTCTGGACGTCGGCCCAGAAGGCCCGGACGATCCCCCGCCAGTCGACGCCGGCGTGGTTGTAGAAGTCGTGGTCCTCGGAGGCCACGACGGCGATCTTCATGGTCTTCGGAATCTGGTCGGCGGGGATGACGACCCGCGACTCGGCCTCCTTGAACTCGCCGATGGGGCTGCCGTCGACGGCGTAGACGGTGCTGACCCGGGAGTCGGCCTGCGGCTTCTCCTGGGGCAGGGAGGCCGGCAGCGGCATGAAGAGGTAGGTGGCCAGGGCCACGCCGGCGGTGGCCGGGGGGATGATCACCAGGGCCGCCAGGGTGATGGCCAGCCACTTGAAGAAGGTGCGCGGCCGCGGCAGGCGGGGCCGGGGGAGACGGGGGCTCATGGCCTGAAAGCCTACGCTTCAGGCGTGGATTCCCGACGCACGCTGCCCTCCGTGACCAAGGTGCTCGCTGCGTTGCAGTCGCTCCCCGGGACGCTCCCCCACGGCCTGGCGGTGGCCGTGGCCCGGGAGGCGGTCGACGGGGCCCGGGCCCGGGTGGAGGCCGGCGAGGCCGTCACCGAGGAGGCGGTGCTGGCCGAGGCGTGCCGGCGGGCGGCGGAGATCGGCCGGTCGCTGCTCCAGCCGGTGGTGAACGCCACCGGCGTC
>DATGAX010000231.1:0-9573 GCA_035312965.1 Acidimicrobiales bacterium | reverse complement strand
AACGCACCGCGCGCTCCGAAGTCCCACTGCGGGGTGCCGAAGCCGAGCAGGGCGGGCACCATCACCACGCCGTCGGTGTCGTCCGCCTGCGCCGCCACCTCCTCCGACTGGGCTGCGGTCTCGATGAGCCCGAGGTCCTCCACGAGCCAGTCCACCGCGGTGCCGGCGGCCAGCATGATGGCCTCGCTGCCCCACGTGACGGCCCCGCCGATCTGCCAGGTCACGATCGGGAAGCAGCCCTGCGAGGTGCGCACGTCGGCGGCCGGCCGCTCGGCGCCCAGGCATACGTCGAGCATGCCGCCCGTGCCGAAGGTGGCCTTGGCCAGCCCGGGCCGGGTGCACGACTGGCCCACCAGCGAGGCCTGCTGGTCGCCCACCAGCGCGGCGAGAGGGAGCCCGCCGAGCGCCGAGACTTCGCCTAGGTCGCCGGAGGAGTCCACGATGGCCGGGAGCCACGCCGGGTCGATGCCGAGTCGCTCGAGGGCGTCGGCCCGCCACGTGCCCGACGCCGCGCTGTACAGCCCGGTGACGCCGGCGTTGGTGGCGTCGGTGATGTGCCGGGCCCCGCCGGTCAGGTTCCATGCGATCCAGCTGTCGACGGTGCCGAGGCGGAGGTCGGCGCCGGCGCCGGCGCCGACCTGCTCGACGTGCCAGGCGAACTTGGTGGCCGACTCGCTGGGCGAGAAGCGCAGGCCGGCGCCCTGCATCTCCAGGCACTTGCCCACCGTGCGCAGGTCCTGCCATCCGAGGCCGGGCCCGAGCGGCCGGCCGGTACGGGCGTCCCATGCGACGGTCGACGCCCGTTGGGTCGTGATGCCGATCGCCGCGGGACGGGAGCCGGCCGCGGCGAGGGTCTCTGCCGCCACCTCCCGGGCCGCCGTGGCGATGGACGCGGGGTCGAATTCGACCAGCCCCGGGAAGGGCACCTGGGCCGGCGTGGCCCGCCGCCGGACGTGCTCGACCGAGCCGTCGGGCAGCACGTGGGCGGCCCGGACGCTGGACGTGCCCACGTCGATGACGAGGATCCCGCTCACGGCACGTCACCGACGGGCCCGTACGGGTCGGCCAGCCCGAGCTTCCCCGGGTTGAGGATGCCGCGGGGGTCGAGGGCGTCCTTGACCGCCTGCAGCACCTGGAAAGCGGGCCCGAGGTGGTCGGCCAGGTAGCGGGCCCGGTTGAGCCCGATGCCGTGATGGTGCGACAGGGCCCCATGGTGGGCTTCCGTGGCCGCCGTGACGGCGTCGAACGCCTGGCGGTAGTAGGTCTCCGCCGCCTCCCGCCCGGCGTCCTCCGGCCGGCCGGCGAAGGTGAAGTACAGGCAGGCCCCGTCGCTGTAGGCGTGCGACTGGTGGGCGGAGGCGGCGATCGTGCCGTCGAGTGCCCGCAGCGCGGTCACCGCCCCGTGGTAGACGGCCGGCAGGGCCGACCACGAGGCGGCGATCTCGACGGTGTCGACGACCAGGCCGCCGCGCACCAGGTCGGCGAGCGGCGGGAGGTGGTTGCGCCGTTCGAGCCACTGCCCGGCGAGCGACTCGTCCAGATCGGTCCCGGCCGCCGCTTCGGACGCCACAACGGCCATCACGGCGTCGATGAGGACCGGGTCGCCCTCGTCCACGACGATGAGCACGGCCTGGTCGGCGATCTCGAACTGGCGGGCCGATTCGGCCGCGTCGTACAGGCGCAGCACGGCCGGGGTGGCGCCGCGGCGGAGGATCCGGCGGCAGGCGTCCAGGCCGGCGTCGAAGTCGGGGAACCCGAACGCGGCCCGCCGCTCGGCCGCCGGGGCGGGGTGGATGCGGAGGATGGCGGATGTGATGGCGCCGAGGGTGCCCTCGCTGCCCACGAACAGCTGGGTCAGGTCGGGGCCGGTCGCGGCCCGCGGCCCGGTCCCGCCGGTGCGGACCAGGCGGCCGTCGGCCAGGGCCACCTCCAGCCCGGCGACCATGTCCTCGATCTTCCCGTAACGGGTGGAGTACTGCCCCGCGCTGCGGCAGGCCAGCCACCCTCCGACCGTCGACAGGTCGATCGACTGCGGCCAGTGGCCCAGGGTGAACCCGGACGACCGCAGGGCCGCTTCCAGGTCGGGGCCGAACGTGCCCGCCCCCACCTCGACCAGGAGACTTTCGGCGTCGATCGTCAGCACGCCCGAGAGGCCGGTCATGTCCACCGCCACCCCGCCATGGAGCGGGATGCTGCCCCCGCACACCCCGCTGGCCCCGGCGAACACGGTGGCCGGCACCCCGGCGTCGTCGCACACGGCCAGGACGGCGGCCACCTCGGCCGCGGAGGCCGGGCGGCCCACCGCGGCGGGCAGGGCGGGGGCGGTGTCGTCGATGGCCCACCAGGTCGACAGCGGCCACCAGTCCCGGCCCGCCTCCACCCGGGCCACGTCGCCGGTGTCGACAGGGCAGATCTGGCGAAGCCGCGTCAAGACGTCGCCGTCGAGCGGGGAAGGGGCGGGGAACCGGGTGGGCCGGCCGGCCGCCGCCGCCCCGAGAGGGGCCGGGAGCGGGGAGCGGTTCACAGGGTGACGCCCGCCGACTCGGCCGCCACCTCGGCGTCCACCTCCCGCCGGAAGTCCGCCACCTGACCGGCCCGGGCGCCGCGGTCCAGACCCAGCTCGGCGCCCAGGAGGTCGCCGACGGCGGGCGCCACTTCCGCCGCGGCGGCCCGGTCGAGGATCAGGGCCCGGGTGCGCCGGGCCAGCACGTCGGTGACGGTGCAGGCCATCTCGGCCCGCGCCGCCCAGACCACCTCCGCCCCGATGTAGGGCAGGTCGGGATGCAGCCGCTCGGCCAGCTCGGGCCGCTCCGCGCACAGCGCCAGCACCTCCGCTGTCTCGGATCCGTGGCGCCCGGTGAGGTGGGCCAGCAGCGGCGCGTCCAGGCCCAGGTCACCGGCCCGCGCCGTGGCGGCGGCCGTGGGCCGCCCGCCGCCGTCTCCACCGACGAGGGTCAGGTTGGCGGTCGGGGAAGCACGGCGGCCCAGTCCCGACCGCCGGGGCCGGCCCACCACGGCGTCGACGGTGTCGGCCGCCATGCGCCGGTAGGTGGTCAGCTTCCCGCCGGTGACGGTGATCAGCCCGTCGCCGGAGACGACCACCCGGTGGCGGCGCGACAGGTCGGCGGTGCGGGCGCTGCGGGCGTCGCTGATCAGCGGGCGCAGGCCGGCCCAGCTGGCCGTCACGTCGGCGGGGGTGAGCCCGGCCGAGGTCCAGGCGTTGACCGCGCCGAGAACGTAGGCCACATCCTCGGCGGTGCAGCGGGGATCCTCCAGCGAGCCCTCGTAATCGGTGTCGGTGGTGCCGATGTAGGTGTAGCGCCCGGCTCCGGACGGACCCGCCGCCTCGTCGGCCGCCCACGGCACCACGAAGACCGACCTCCGGTCGCCCGGCACGGTGAGCACCGATGCGAAGTCGCACGGCAGCCGGTCGGCCCGGACCGTCACGTGGATGCCCTTGGCCGGCCGGATGGCGATGCCATCGTCGCCGGCCGGTGCCAGGCGACCGATCTCGGCCGACCAGACGCCTCCGGCGTTGACGACGGCCCGGGCCCGGACGACCGTGCCGTCGGCCAGCCGGGCGCCGCGCACCCGCCCGTCTTCGGCCACGAAGGACGCGACGGGGCAGTAGTTGGCGACGGCCGCTCCGTGGGCCGCCGCGGTGCGGGCCAACGCCAGCGTCAGGCGGGCGTCGTCGGCCTGGGCGTCCCAGTACAGGAAGGCCGACACCAGCCGGTCCGTGTGCAGCACCGGAAGGTGTTCGAGGGCTTCGGCGGCGTCGATGCGGCGGTGCCGGTGCCCGATGCGCACTCCGCCGGTGGCGTCGTAGAGCCACAGGGCCGTCGAGTAGGCCTGGGTGACGCCTTTGGCCACCGCCCCGTCGCGCCCGAACAGCGGGATGACGAACGGCAGCGGGTGGACGAGGTGGGGGGCGTTGCGGATCAGGCGCTGGCGCTCGTGCAGGGCCTCGTAGACCAGGAGGTAGTCCCGCTGCTGCAGGTAGCGGAGGCCGCCGTGCACCATCTTGGACGACTTGGACGACGTGCCCGCCGCGAAGTCCCGAGCCTCCACGAGGGCGGTGCGTAGGCCGCGGGCGGCCGCGTCCAGGGCCACCCCGCAACCGGTGACGCCGCCCCCCACGACGAGGAGGTCGAACTCCTCCGATCCCAGCCGCGCCAGCGCGGCCGGCCGGTCGAACGGGGTCGGCTCACGGCGCACGGCGGTCAAGCTAACCGACCGCCGCCCGCCGAACTACCGACAATGATTGTTAGGTACTAGTGTGCGCAGACATGAGGCGCCCGGCGGAGATGGTGGAGCTGTTCCGCTCCCGGGGCCTCAAGGTCACCCCGCAGCGGGAGCTGATATTCGACCTGCTGTGGGGCGCCGGACACCATCCCACCGCCGACCGGGTGTACGCCGAGGCTCGGACCCGGATGCCGACGATGTCGCTGCGGACGGTCTACCAGACCCTCAACGACCTCGCCTCCATGGGCGAGCTGCAGCCCCTCGACGTCGGCACCGGCGCCACCCGCTTCGACCCGAACACCGACGTGCACCACCATCTGGTGTGCACCGGGTGCGGCAAGGTGCTCGACCTCTACGCCGACTACAGCGCGGTATCGGTCCCGCCCGGAGCGGGCGGCGGTTTCGCCGTCGGCCCGGCCGAGGTGGTCTTCCGCGGTCTGTGCGAGGACTGCCAGATTCCCAAACCCCAAGAGACAGGACAAGGAGCGAGCGAATGCCCGATCTGAAGGACAGCAAGACGCACGGCAACCTCAAGGAGGCGTTCGCCGGCGAGAGCCAGGCCAACCGCCGTTACCTCTACTTCGCCCAGAAGGCCGACGTGGAGGGCTACCCGGACGTGGCCGCCCTCTTCCGCTCGGTGGCGGAGGGCGAGACGGGCCATGCCTTCGGCCACTTCGACTTCCTCGCCGAGGTCGGCGACCCGGTGACCGGTGTGGCCGTAGGCGACACCGAGGACAACCTCAGGTCGGCCATCGAGGGCGAGACCTACGAGTACACCGAGATGTACCCCGGGTTCGCCAAGACGGCCCGCGACGAGGGCTTCGACCAGGTCGCGGAGTGGTTCGAGACCCTCGCCAAGGCCGAGAAGTCACATGCGGGCCGGTTCACCACGGGACTCCAGAGCGTTTCCTGACGCCACCGGTCGAGACAACGGAGAGGGGGCCCGGCGCGCGCCGGGTCCCCTTTTTCCTCTGAAAGGAACCTGCCGATGACCGTGACCTACGACCCGTCCCACCCCGCCTACTCCGACGAGCAGGACCTGCGCCAGGAGCTCGAGCGGGTCTACGACCTCTGCCACGGCTGCCGGCTGTGCGTCGGGCTGTGCCCCTCGTTCCCGACCATGTTCAACTTCATCGACGCCCACGACGGCGACGTGGCCGCCATGACCCCCGCCGAGCAGGACCAGGTCGTCGACGAGTGCTACCAGTGCAAGCTCTGCTACGTGAAGTGTCCCTACGTGCCCCCCCACGAGTGGCAGCTCGACTTCCCCCGCCTCATGCTGCGCGCCGCCGCGGCCCGGCCCAAGACCCTCAAGGATCGGATCACCACGCAGGCCCTCTCCCGCACCGACCTCACCGGCCGGCTGGGCTCGATGACCGCCCCGATCGCCAACGCCGCCCTAGGAAGGCCCGGTTCCTTCCTGCGCAAGACCATGGACCGGGCCGTCGGCGTGGCCGCCGACCGCCTCCTGCCGCCCTACGCCCGGGTCCGCTTCACGACCTGGTTCAAGCGACGGGGCGGCGGCGCCCTCGGCCGGCCCGAGCAGGCCCGCGCCGCGGTGTTCCCCACCTGCCTGGTCGAGTACCAGAACCCGGCCGTCGGCCAGGACCTGGTCAAGGTGTACGAGCGCAACGGGGTCTCCTGTTCGGTGGCCCCCGGCGCCGGCTGCTGCGGGGCGCCCTGGCTGCACAGCGGCGACCACCACTCCTTCCGCAAGCAGGCGGCTCGCAACGTGGAAGCGCTGGCCGAGGTGGTGCGGTCGGGCCGGGACATCGTCGTGCCCCAACCCACCTGCGGCTACGTCCTCAAGCGGGACTACCCGGAGTACCTCGGCACGCCCGACGCCCAGCTGGTCGGCTCCCACACCTACGACGCGGCCGAGTACCTGTGGCGCCTCCACAAAGGCGAGGGCACCACGCTCGACACCGAGTTCCAGGGCACGGTCCCGGAGACGGTGGCCTACCACGTGCCCTGCCACCTGCAGGCCCAGAACATAGGGCTGCGCAGCCGGGACCTCATCAAGCTCACCGGGGCCAAGGTCACGCTGGTCCAGAAGTGCTCCGGAATCGACGGCATGTGGGGGCTGCGGTCCGAGAACTACGAGCTGTCCCGCAAGGTCGCCCGCCCGCTCAAGGAGGGCATCGAGAAGTCCGGTGCGGAGGTCGTGGCCGGCGACTGCCACCTCGCCAACGGCGCCATCCGCCAAGAGACCGGCGTCGCGCCGGTGCACCCGCTGCAGCTGCTCGCCCGGGCCTACGGCATCCCCGAGGAGGGCGGGGGTTGAGCGGGCGCCGGCTGACACTGGACGACATCGCCGACGCCCGGGCCTACGAGCGGGAGCGCTCCGCTTTCCGGGAGCGCATCATCGCGTTGAAGCGCATCCGCCGGGTCGGTGTGGGGCCCGTGGTCTCCATGGTGTTCGAGAACCGCGACACCGTCCGGTTCCAGATCCAGGAGATGGCCCGGGTCGAGCGCCTGTTGTCCGACCAGGCCATCCAGGTCGAGCTCGACACCTACAACCCGCTCGTCCCCGAACCGGGGGAGCTGTCGGCCAGCCTGTTCATAGAGCTGGTCGACCGGCAGGAGATGGAGCACTGGCTGCCCCGGCTGGTCGGCATCGAGCAGTCGGCCCGGATCGAGCTCGGGGATGCCGGGGTCGTGGCGGCGGTGGTCGACCCGGCCCACGCCGCCAACCTCACCCGGGAGGAGATCACCGCGGCCGTGCACTTCGTGCGATTCCAGCTGTCGCCGGCCCAGGTCGAGCTCTTCCGCACCGAGCCGGTGGCCGTCGCCTTCGACCATCCCGGGTACCGGGAACGCACCGCGCTCGGTGAGGAGACACGAGCGTCTCTCCTGGCGGACCTTTTGGGGTAGACAGCCGCCGAAGGGTGCAGCAGACTACGGCCGGGTCGCTCATGGGGCGGATCTGGGAAGAAGCGAGTCTTCGAGTATCGGGTATCGCGTATCGGGTTTCGAGTTTCGGGTGGACGGCAAGATGACCAACACCAAGGACAACAACAAGGTTCCGGTGTGGCGCCAGAAGGCGGCCTGCCGGGGCGTGGATCCGGACATCTTCTATCCGGTCTCCGACGAGGAGGCCGAGGACGCCAAGGCCATCTGCCGGCAGTGCCCGGTCCAGGGGCTGTGCCTCGAATGGGCCCTGACCAACCGCGAGAAGGAAGGCGTCTGGGGCGGGGCCACGGAGCGGGAACGGCGGCGGATCATCCGGCGCCGGCGCCGCTCCGCCTGACCGGTCCCGAGCGCGCCCCCGTGCCGTTGACCCTCGAGGGGCTGGGTGGCTGGCGCGCCGTGCTGGCGCGGGTGGCGGCCGGTTCACATCTGACCGCCGAGGAGGCGGCGGCCGCCCTGTCCGACATACTGGAAGGCAACGCCACGCCGGCCCAGATCGCCGCGTTCATGTTCGGCTTGCGCTGCAGGGGGGAGACGGTCGAGGAGATGACCGGCATGGTGGCGGCCATGCTGGCCGCATCAGAGCGCGTCGTGCTCCCGCCCGACCTGGCCGACCGCGTGGTCGACACATGCGGCACCGGCGGGGACCGCAGCGGCACCATCAACGTCTCGACCATCGCCGCCCTGGTCGTCGCCGGAGCGGGGGTCCCGGTGTGCAAGCACGGGGGCCGGGCCGCCTCGTCGCAGGCCGGTTCGGCCGACGTGCTCGAAGCCCTCGGGGTCGTCATCGACCTGGGCCCGGCCGGGGTGGCCCGGTGCGTGGCCGAGGCCGGGATCGGCTTCTGCTTCGCCCCCCGCTTCCACCCGGCCATGCGTCACGCCGTGCCCGTCCGCCGCGAGCTGGGAGTGCCGACCGCCTTCAACTTCCTCGGCCCGCTGGCCAACCCGGCGCGGGTGCGCCGCCAGGTGGTCGGGGTGGGCGACCCCGGCATGGCCGGGCGGATGGCCCAGGTGCTGGCGGCCGGCGGGGCGGCGCGGGTAATGGTGGTCCACGGGGCCGGCGGTCTGGACGAGCTCTCCACCGCCGGACCCTCCACGGTGCACTCCTACCGGGACGGGCAGCTGGTGGAGGAGTCGGTGGACCCGGTGGCACTGGGGCTGGCGCCGGCGACCGTCGACGACCTGCGGGGCGGCGACGCCGCCGTCAACGCCGCCCTGGCCCTCAAGGTGCTGGAGGGCGAGGCGGGGCCGCGCCGGGACATCGTGCTGCTCAACGCGGCGGCCGGGCTGGTGGTGGGGGGCGGGGCCGAGGACCTCGAAGCGGGGCTGGTGCTCGCCGCCGCCGCGGTGGACGACGGCCGGGCCCTGGGGCGGCTGGAGCGGTTGGTCGAGGTGTCGCAGGGGGCCGAGTGAGGGTGTGGCGGCTTTTGTGAAGGGAAAGTAGGGCATCTCCCACTTTTTCCTTCACAGAACGACAAACGCTTCACAGATTCTGGAACGAGAAGCGGTGAAAGGACCTCTTCAGTCGGCGCCGAGCTCCCAGATGGCGTCCAGGTCCTTGCGGCTGTAGGCCTGGAACGCGATCAGGGTCCGGGTACCGACGACTCCGGGCAGCCGCGAGATGTGCCGGGTCACCACGTCGGCCAGGTCCTCGTGCCGGCGGACCCGCACGACAGCCACGATGTCGGCGTGACCGGCGACCGAGTACACCTCGCTCACCCCGTCGATGGCGGCCAGCTCGACGGCCAGGTCGGCGACGCGGGCGGGCTGCCCGTCGATCAGGACGAAGGCATGGACCATGGCTAGACGGTAGCCGTCGCGTACCTGGCCGCCTTGGTGGTCACACCGGCGTGTGAACATCGCGCCATGACCTCGATGACGATCAGCTGCGACGAGTGCTCGATGCGGTCGACCGCGGCGTGCGACGAGTGTGTGGTCACGTTCATCTGCGACCGGGAGCCGGACGACGCGGTGGTGATCGACGTGGCCGAAGCGCGCGCCATCCGCCTGCTGGGCCGTTCCGGTCTGGTGCCGCCGCTGCGCCATCGCGTCTGCGGGTGATGCCACGAGGGGCCATGGGGGTCCGCCAGGGCTGTGACCTGCGGTGGTACCGTCGCCGCGATGGTCTCGAGCCCCGGACGCGGTGTAGCGGGGGGCATGCGGAAGCTGCACGTCCTCGGTTTCTCGGCCGAGATGGGCGGATTCATCCTGGGAGCGCGGCGCAACGCCCGGACCGGAGGCTACGTCCTGGCGTTGGACGAGGAGCTGGTCCGGCAGTTCGACGAGGCTCGCCACGGAGATGACGTGGCGGGGCCGGAGCGGGCCCGCACCGGTGTCGACAGCGCGCTGACCCCGAGGGAGATCCAGACCCGGTTGCGGGCCGGCCGTTCCGTCGAGGAGGTGGCGTCAGAGGCCCGC
>DATGAX010000230.1:0-2686 GCA_035312965.1 Acidimicrobiales bacterium | reverse complement strand
GGGCGTAGGGCCCGAAGTAGCGACTGGTCCGGTCCTTGGCGCCACGGCGGACCATGGCCCGGGGCCACTCGTCGCCGGTGGTCACGGCCAGGAAGGGATAGCTCTTGTCGTCCCGGAGGCGGACGTTGAAGCGGGGCTTGTGCTGCTTGATCAGGCTGTACTCGAGCATCACGGCCTCGACGTCGTTGCGGACCTGGATCCACTCGACCGACGCCGCGCTGGCCACCATCTGCGCCGTCCGGGGCGGGAGATGGGCCTGGAAGTAGTTGGACAGGCGGCTGCGCAGGGACTTCGCCTTGCCGACGTAGATCACCCGGCCGTCCCGGTCCTTGAACTGGTAGGAGCCGGGGGCGTCGGGGATGGTGCCGGTGGCGGGGCGGGACAGCATCGTCATTCGATTGTGCCGCGCGTGGCGGCGCTTGCTGCGGCCTTGGGGATCGCACGGCGGGAAGGGACCCGAGCGGAAGGGCCGGCGAGGGCGTAGACTACGGGGTGCCGGCCCGGAATCCGGCCACATATCCCCCTCGAAGGTCGACATCCCCGCGGATGGGCGCCCGGGCTGTCCCCGCCGACCGCAGTATCGAGGTTCTCCTTCTCGGAGGTTCACCCAGATGCTCCGCCTGCAGGCCCCTCTCCCCGACGGGTATTCCACATCCACACCCGAGGACTTGGCCGCGCGCATCGCGGCGGCCAAAGCCGCTCTCGGCGACCGGCTCATGATCCTGGGCCACCACTACCAGCGGGACGAGGTGATGCGCTGGGCCGACGCCCGGGGCGATTCGTTCGGTCTGTCCCGGCTGGCGGCCCGATCGCACGCCGAGTACGTCGTGTTCTGCGGCGTGCACTTCATGGCCGAGTCGGCCGACATCCTGACCGGCCCGGACCAGCAGGTCGTCCTACCCGACCTCAACGCGGGGTGCTCCATGGCCGACATGGCCGACCTGGACTCGGTGGAGGAGGCCTGGGACAGCCTGGCCGAGGTGACCGACGTGGAGACCATCGTGCCCATCACGTACATGAACTCGGCGGCGGTGCTCAAGGCCTTCGTCGGCCGCCACGGCGGCGCCGTCTGCACGTCGTCCAACGCCCGGAAGATCCTGACGTGGGCGCTGGGGCAGCGGGGACCGGACACCAAGGTGCTCTTCTTCCCGGACCAGCACCTGGGGCGCAACACGGCCTACCAGCTCGGGTACGCCGAGGCCGACATGGCGGTGTGGGATCCCCGCCGGGCGCTCGGGGGACTCGACGAGCGGACCGTCAAGGAGGCCCGCTTCCTGCTGTGGAAGGGCCACTGCTCGGTGCACCAGCGGTTCCGGCCGGCCCACGTCGAGGAGTTCCGGGCCGCCCACCCCGGCGGCGTCGTCATCGCCCATCCGGAGTGCAGCCACGAAGTGGTCGCCCTGGCCGACGAGGTGGGCAGCACCGACTACATCATCAGCGCGGTGGAGCGCCTGGAGCAGGAGCGCCCGGGTGTCGACGTGGCGGTGGCGACCGAGATCCATCTGGTCCAGCGGCTGGCCCACGAGCATCCGGGAGTGCAGGTCGACTCGCTCGACCCGCTCATCTGCCCGTGCTCGACCATGTTCCGGATCGACGCCGCCCACCTGGCGTGGGTCCTGGAGGAGCTGGTCGGAGGGCGCGTGGTCAACCGCATCACGGTGGACGACGCCACGGCCGGTGCCGCCCGGGTGGCACTCCAGCGCATGCTGGACATCTCGTAGGGCTAGGGCGTGATGCCCAGCAGGGGAGCCAGGAACTTCCCCGTATAGGACTCCGGCGTCTTGGCCACCGCTTCGGGCGTACCCTCGACCACCACCCGGCCGCCGCCGTCGCCCCCTTCGGGGCCGAGGTCGATGATCCAGTCGGACGTCTTGATGACGTCGAGGTTGTGCTCGATCACGATCACCGTGTTGCCCTGATCCACCAGGCGGGAAACCACCGCCAGCAGCTTGCGGATGTCCTCGAAGTGCAGCCCCGTGGTCGGCTCGTCCAGCACGTAGATCGTGTGGCCGGTCGACCGCTTGGACAGCTCCGAGGCCAGCTTGATCCGCTGCGCCTCCCCTCCCGACAACGTCGGCGCCGGCTGGCCCAACCGCACATATCCCAGCCCGACGTCGACGAGAGTCTGCATGTGCCGGGCGATGGGCGGCTGGTTGGCGAAGAACCCGAGGGCTTCCTCGCAGGGCATGGCGAGCACCTCGGAGATGTTCTTCCCCTTGAACGTGATGTCCAGCGTGTCCCGGTTGTAGCGGTCCCCCTTGCAGACCTCGCACGGGACGTACACGTCGGGCAGGAAGTGCATCTCGATCTTGATGGTCCCGTCGCCGGCGCACGCCTCGCACCGACCGCCCTTGACGTTGAAGGAGAAGCGCCCGGGCTGGTACCCCCGGACCCGGGCCTCCTGGGTCTGGCTGAACAGGCGGCGGATGTGGTCGAACACGCCCGTGTAGGTCGCCGGATTGGACCGGGGCGTGCGGCCGATGGGGGACTGGTCGATGGCGATGACCTTGTCGAGGTGCTCGAAGCCCTCGATCCGGCGGTGGCGGCCGGGGACCAGCTTGGAGCGGTAGATCCGCTGCATGAGGGCCCGCAGCAGGATGTCGTTGACCAGGGTGGACTTGCCCGATCCCGAGACGCCGGTGACCGCCACCAGGCAGCCGAGGGGCAGCTCGACGTCGATGTTCTT
>DATGAX010000229.1:0-2239 GCA_035312965.1 Acidimicrobiales bacterium | reverse complement strand
TTCGCCCGCCGGGGTCAGCTCGTCATCAGCCCGGCGGCCAGGGTGGCCCCCAGGTCCCAGCACCGGTCGAGGTCGTCCCGTGTCGGTGTTCCCACGACCGTCACCGGATCGTAGGCGCGCCGCCACCGCAGGCCCGTGGTGATGGTCTCGACGGCCCGCTCGGCGCCGGTCGTGTCGTTGTTGCCGTGCACGTACCACCCGTAGGGGCGCCCGACGGTCGCCTCCAGGCACGGGTAGTAGATGGTGTCGAAGAAGTGCTTGACCGCGCCGGCCAGGTAGCCGAGGTTGACGGGCCCGCCCAGGAGGTAGGAGTCGGCTTCGAGTACGTCGAGCGGCGCGGCCGTCAGGGCCGGCCTGACGACGACGTCCACCCCGGTGATGGCCGGATCCCGTGCCCCCTCGAGCGCCGCCGCCAACAGGGCCGACGTAGCCGGGGAAACGGTGTGGTGGACGACGAGCAGCCGCTTGGGGGGTGCGCCCGGGCCGGTCACGTGCCTACCGGGTGACGGCGCTGTCCGGCGCGTCGGCGTAGAGCTCGACCGCCCGCCAGCAGTACCAGGCCGCCACGGACCGGTAGGGCCGCAGCGGCTCCCCCAACGCGGCCAGCTCCTTCGGCGCCGGCATGGGAACCGCCCACGCCAGGCCGTAACCCTTCCGCACGCCGAGGTCGCCGGTCGGCCAGACGTCCAGCCGGCGCAGCTGGAACAGGAGGAACATGTGCGCCGTCCATTCGCCGATCCCCCGAACCGTCGTCAACCGGGCGATCACCTCCTCGTCCGGCTCGCGCCTCAACCCGTTCGGGTCGAGCACGACCGTGCCGTCGACGACCCGGGCGGCCAGGTCGCGCAGCGACGCCGCCTTGTTCCCCGACAGGCCGGCCGCCCGCATCTGCTCCTCGGTCAGGGCGAGCAGCGCCTCGGGCCGGACGTCCCCTTCCACCGTGGCGAGGAGGCGGCCGTGGATGGCGGCCGCCGCCTTGCCGGCCAGCTGCTGGTAGACGATGGAGCGGACCAGGGCGGCGAAGTGCGTGTCCATCGGCTTGCGCAGCTTCATCGGCCCGGCCGCCGCGACCAGGCGGGCCATGACCGGGTCGCGCTCGGCCAGGACGTCGGCCGCCGCGGCGTGCGAGATCTGGGGGCTCATGTCAGGGCTGGAACCTAGTCAGTTCAGGCCAGCTTCCCGATGGCCAGGCTGAGCGTCGAGACGAAGTTCCCCATCACAGGGTCGGATCCGGGCACCGAGTCGACCCAGATGACGGCCAGCACGTCGGGGCCGGTGAGGACGACTCCGACCTGGAACGTGAACCGGTCGCCCGAAGAGGTGAAAGTCCCCGACCAGGCGCGGTCGGCGTCGCCCACGGGAGGGACGCTCGACGGCTGCAACCGGATCAGCGCCGGTGCCCCGGTGAACTGCACGGCCAGCGACCGGCAGGCGTCAAGGGCGGTCCGGACCGACCGGTACACGGACGGTGCGGCGCCGCCGCGGTAGGAGGCCACCTCTTCGACGATGGTGGGCACCGAGTGGAGGTCGGGGCCGAGGAGAGCGGTGACGGCCCGCCCGGCCTGGGCCGACGATGGCTGCAGGACGGCCAGACAGGGAGCCGAGTCGATCAATGCCGAGGCGGCATCGGCCGAGACGCGGTAGTAGCCGCCCATGTCGGTCGGCGTGACCAGCCCGGCCTCGAGCTGGGCCGGGCCCGGCGGGGGCGGTCCGGCCACCGTGGTCGGCGGCGTGGTCGGTGTCCGGTCCGGCGGGGTTGGTGCCGGCCCGGGCCGGCGGGTGGTCGCCGTCGCCGCCCGGCCGCCCTCGGGGCGGCCCGAATCGTGGGTGGCCACTCCGATGGCCCCGATCCCGAGAAGGGCCACGGCCACGGCCCCGAGGACGTTCCGGAACGCCGCCATCGCGGTCCGACGGTAGCCGCGTTACCTCGCGGCCCCCCGGGAGGTCAAAGCTGTCAGAATCCCCTGACCCCCTGGCTCCACCGGCGTTCTCCGCCGACCCGAGCCCGTCCGCAGATTGCGAGGCCGATGACCACCGTAGAGACCCTAAGTCTTCTGCCCCCCGATCAGTCCGAGCCGGCCGATCTGGTCGAGAGCAAGACGTGGACGGAGCAGATCCTTCTCACGGTCTTCCTGGTCGTGCCCTTCGTCGCCGTGTTGGCGGCGATCCCGATGACCTGGGGTTGGGGGCTGACCTGGCGCGACGTCGTCATCGCCGTGGTCCTCTACGCCGTGTCAGG
>DATGAX010000228.1:0-2269 GCA_035312965.1 Acidimicrobiales bacterium | reverse complement strand
CGATCCACTCCGGTGGCGCCTGGTGCGGGGAGTGGCAGGCCCCGGTGGCGAAGTAGAGGAAGAAGGGCGCCTCCGGCGCGGCCGTCCGGATGTCGCCCAGGTAGGTGATGGCCCGGTCGGCCAGGTCCTCGGTGAGGTGGTAGCCGTCGACCCGGGGCGGGACGGCGGCGTGGTTGTCCTGGAACAACGACGGCACGAACTGGTGTGTCTCCCCCCCGTGGAACCCGTACCAGCGCTGGAATCCCCGCCCGCACGGCCAGCTGTGGCGGGGGGCCGCCTGATGGGTCTCGTCTTCAGGAGTGACGTGCCACTTGCCCACCGCGACGGGCACATACCCGTGTGTGCCCAGGATCTCGGAGATGAACCCGTTCTTGCGGGGGATGCGGGCGTTGTAGCCGGGAAAGCCGAGGGCGAGGTCGGTGATGCGGCCCATGCCGTTCGAGTGGTGGTTGCGGCCGGTGAGCAGGCAGGCCCGCGTCGGCGAGCACAGCGCGGTGGTGTGGAAGTTGGCCAGCTGGACACCGCCCGCGGCCAGGCCGTCGAGGGCCGGCGTCTCGATCTCGGAGCCGTAACAACCGAGCTGGGCGAACCCCACGTCGTCGAGGACCACGAGCACGACATTGGGCGCTCCGGACGGGGCGACCGGCTCCGGGGGCCACCACGATTCCGACTCGCGCCACGTCCGCCCGATCCTGCCCCCGAAGGGTTGCTCTGTCATGGCCGCGAGTATGGCGAGAGGACGACCCCTTTTTCCTGATCGGGCCATGCCGGAGGAAGTGGTCGGGGAGTTCCGAATAACTAACTAGAGTCGGAACTTAAGGCTGTTAACAGGAGCGCCGTTGTGTCGGACGAAGAGCATCTGATCGCAGAGCGGGTGGTGGTGCTGGACCCGGCCGGGGCGCGCAAGGTCCGCATCTCGCAGCACCCGGCCGAAGACTTCTGGCGGGTGGACGTCGAAGGGGCCAGCTCGACCACGGTGGCGGCGGGCGACAGCTTCATGATGAACCTCATCGAGAGCGCGGTCAGCGGGGAGCAGGTCGCCTGGAGGCACCTGGCCCACTGGGCGTCGCGGCCGGCCGGCCGGCAGTTCCGTTGAGGCCGGCGTGACCGCCACCACGACCGTCGACGACGTGATCGCCCGGGCCACCGAACTGGCCGGAGAGGGGCAGGCCGGCCCTGGTCGGGCGGAGTCGGTGCTGGTGGCGGCGGGCGGTGACCGCCGTCAGGTCGAAGTAGCCCGGGACCGGGTGGCGGCGCAGGTGCGGGCCAAGGTCGACGACTTCGAGGCCACCGCCACCCTCCAGCTGCTCAATCGGGTGCTGGCCGAATTGCCCATCCACGATCCGCTCGACTGGCGGATCCGCTGGACCCAGCGCTTCCGCCGCCCGTAACCCCCGGCTCCCCGGACCGACCAGGTTCAGTCCGGGCCGCCTTCGAACGCCGCCATCGACAACCCCCGCCGGGCCAGGTCCTGCAGGAAGGCGCCCGGGTCGCCGATCAGCTCGGCCAGGCCGGCGGCGCCACTACGGGCCATGCGGCCGGAGCCGGCCCACTTGACGGCGGCGGCGGTGACGGCCGCGGCGGCGACGGCCGGCTGGGAGGCCGTTCCGATGATGCGGGTCTCGGGCCGGTCGGCGATCCACCCGCGCACCTCGACCCGTACCCCCCCGACCAGCCCCTCGGGATGGGGGGGCCGCAGCATGGGCAGCCAGGACGTGAGGCGGTCGCGACGGGTGGCGGCGAAGCGGGCCGTGATGCGGCGGGCGCCGGGAAAGGCCGGAGCCAGCAGCAAGGGATCGGCCAGGGCGGCCCGGTAGCAGTCGGCCCCACCGACCGGCTCGGGGAACCACACGAGCTCGCGGCCCGATCCCCCGGCCCGCCGGCGCCAGGCGCCGTCGGCCCAGTCGAGGGCGATGCCGGCCAGAGCGGCGTGGTGGCGGCGGGCGCAGGCCGGCCCGCCGGTGCCGAGGCTGGCGATGTGCACCTCGTCGACGGACTCGAAGCCGGTGGCCAGGCGGCGGGCCAGCACGCACGAGAGACCCGGCGCCATGGCCGTGGCGATGGCGACCGACCGGCCGGCCGACCGGGCCCTCTGGTCCAACTCCATCAGGTGGCGCACGTCGATGGGATCGTCGACGGGGGAGACTACGTGGCTGCCCGCCTCCAGAGCCGCCGTCACCGCCCGGCGCACGGCGGCCGGTTCGGCCACCACCGTGACGTCGGCCGCGGTGTCGGTGCGGTCGCCCGGGTTGCCCCTCCTCATCTGGAC
>DATGAX010000227.1:0-3522 GCA_035312965.1 Acidimicrobiales bacterium | reverse complement strand
AGTCCATCTACGAGTACTTCGAGAAGGTGCTCGACCAGCGGGCCAAGGAACCGCGCGACGACCTGCTCACCCGCTTCCTCGACACCGAGATCGAAGGTGACCGGTTGACGCGGGAGGAGATCCTCGACATCAGCTTCCTCTTCCTGATCGCCGGCCTCGACACGGTCAGCGCGTCGCTCGACTGCATGTTCAGCTTCCTCGCCCGTCATCCGGACCACCGGCGCCAGATCGTGGAGAACCCGGCGCTCATCCCGTCCGCGGTCGAGGAGATGCTCCGTTTCGAGACCCCCGTCATGGGGGTGCCCCGCAAGGCCGCGATGGACACCGAGCTGGGCGGCTGCCCCATCAAGGCGGGTGACCAGGTGACCGTCCTCCTCGGCTCGGGCAACACCGACGACGTCGAGTTCGGCGACGGCGACGTGGTGCGCTTCGACCGCGACCCGAACCGGCACATGGCCTTCGGGGGCGGTATACACCGCTGCCTCGGGTCCCACCTGGCCCGCCAGGAGCTGCGCGTGGCGTTGCGTGAATGGCACGCCCGCCACCCCGACTACCACATCAAGCCGGGCGTGACCCTGGAGTACACGACCGGCATCCGCTCCATCGACTACTTCCCCATGGTGCTCGGCCCCGAGAGGTGAAGACGGCGGCCGAGCTGGTCCTGGCCCGGTCGGCCGACGACCGCCCGGGTCTCATCTTCGAAGGCCGCACCTGGACTTGGGCCGAGGTCGTCGACGAGGCCCGCAGCCGGGCCGCCTGGCTGGGCCGCCGGCACGTCGGCGTCCTGCTCGACAACACGCCCGACTACGTCTTCCTCCTCGCCGGCGCCGCCCTGGCCGGGGCGGTGGTCGTCGGCCTCAACCCCACCCGCCGCGGCGAGGAGCTGGCCCGAGACGTCCGCCACACCGACTGCGAATTGGTCGTCACCGACCAGCCCGGGCTCGTTTCGGGGCTGGACCTGGGCGGGGCCCGGGTCGTCGATCCGTCATGGGCCGACACCCCCCGCGAGGGACCCGGGCCCGAGGAAGGGGACCTCTTTGTCGTCATATTCACCTCCGGCTCGACGGGCCACCCCAAGGCGGTCAAGGTCAGCCACGGGAGGGCGGTGCGATCGGCGACCGGCCTGCCCTTCGGACCCGACGACACCCTGTACTCGGCCATGCCCCTGTTCCACGGGAACGCCCTCTTCTCCAACCTGCTGCCCGCGTTCCACGCCGGGTGCCGGGTGGTGCTGCGGCGGCGCTTCTCGGCGTCCGCCTTCCTCGACGACGTCCGCACCCACCGGTGCACCTTCTTCAACACGGTGGGGCGGGCCATCGCCCACATCAATGCCACGTCCCCGTCGGAGCACGACCGCGACCACTGCCTCAAATGGGTGCTGGGGCCGGAGACGTCCGAGGCCGACAAGGCGGTGTTCACGGCCCGCTTCGGAGTCCCCATCTTCGACGGCTACGGATCGAGCGAGAACGCCGTCATCCTCCAACCGGCCCGCCGTTCCCTGCAGCCCGGCCCGCTCGGCGTGGCCCCGCCCGGGACCGACATCGCGGTGGTCGACCCGGCGACCGGCGAGGAGTGCCCGCCGGCCCGGTTCGACGGGGCCGGCGTCCTGCTCAACCCCGGCGAAGCCATCGGCGAGATAGTGGGGCGCGACGCGGCGGCCCGCTTCGAAGGCTACTACCGCGACCCCGAAGCGGAGGCCACCCGACTGCGCAACGGGTGGTACTGGAGCGGCGACCTGGCCTACCGGGACGAGGAGGGGACCTTCTACTTCGCCGGGCGGTCGGGCGACTGGCTGCGGGTGGACAGCGAGAACTTCACTGCCGCGCCCATCGAGCGGATCCTGGCCCGCGCCCCGGGCGTGGCCGGCGTGGCCGTCTATCCCGTCCCCGACGTGCGCAGCGCCGACCAGGTGATGGCCGCCCTGGAGATGGCACCCGGCCACGAGTTCGACCCCGACCGGTTCGCCGCCTTCCTGCAGGCGCAGCCCGATCTCGGGCCGAAGTGGGTCCCGGCCTACGTGCGCATCGTCGACCGGCTACCGGTGACGGGCACCGACAAGGTCGACAAGAAGCCGCTCCGGGCCGAAGCCTGGCGCACGGCCGACCCCATCTGGCGCCGGCCGCCCCGGACCACTTCGTTCGAACCGATGACGGCCGACGATGCCAGCGCCCTGGAAAGGGCGCTCGACGACAACGGCCGGGGACACCTGATGGGGGTGGTCGCATGACGTACCGCGTGATCCAGTGGGCGACCGGCGGCGTGGGCCAGGCGGCCATACAGGCCGTCACCCGTCACCCGGATCTCGAGCTCGTCGGGTGCTGGGTGCACAGCAAGGACAAGGCCGGGCGTGACGCCGGCGAGCTGGCCGGCATCGGCCCGATCGGCGTCAGGGCGACGAACTCGGTGGACGAGGCGCTGGCCGTCTCTGCCGACTGCGTCGTCTACGCCCCCCTCGTGCCGGACGACGCGCTGGTGGAGCGCATCCTGCGGTCGGGGCTGAACGTGGTGACGCCGGTCGGCTGGGTGTTCCCCGACCCGCGCCGCACCGACCACCTGGTGGACGCCTGCCTCGAGGGTCGCACCGTCCTGCACGGGACCGGGATCCATCCGGGCGGCATCACCGAACGCTTCCCTCTCATGGTGTCGGGTCTGTCCAACGCCGTCACCTACGTGCGGGCCGAGGAGTTCTCCGACATCCGGACGTACAACGCGCCAGATGTGGTCCGCAACATCATGGGCTTCGGGGCCACGCCGGAGGAGGCGATGGAGAGCCCGATGGCGGCCTTGCTGGGCGGCGGCTTCCGCCAGTCCGTGCGGATGGTGCTGCACGAGATGGGCTTCCGGGCCGACGCCGAGGTGCGCACCGTCCAGGAGGTGGCGGTGGCCACCCGGCCCATCGACACGCCGATCGGTGTCATCGAACCGGGTCTGGTGGCCGGACGGCGCTTCCAGTGGGAGGCGGTCATCGACGGCCGGGTGGTGGTGGCGGCCATCGTCAACTGGCTGATGGGGGAGGAGCATCTGGACCCGGCGTGGAACTTCGGGCCGGCCGGGGAGCGGTTCGAGGTCGAGGTGATGGGCGACCCGCCGGTGCTGGTGACGTTCAAGGGGTGGCAGCCGGCCACGGTCGACGAGGGCCTGATCCGCAACCCGGGGGTCGTCGCCACCGCCAACCACTGCGTCAACGCCGTCCCCTACGTGTGCCGGGCCGAGCCGGGCATCCGGACCTATCTGGACCTCGGGCTGATCGCCGGGCGGGCCGCTCCGGACCTGGCCCGGTAGCGCGCGCCGTATCCTTCGCTCATGGCGTATGACGTCGTAATCAGGGGAGGGACGGTCGTGGACGGGTCCGGAGGCCCGGCCCGCACCGCCGATGTGGCCATCGCCGGCGACCGCGTCGCCGACGTGGGTACGGTCCGGGAGAAGGGCCGGAGGGAGGTCGACGCGGCGGGGGCCCTGGTGACGCCCGGCTTCGTCGACATCCACACCCACTACGACGGCCAGGCCACGTGGGACGACTCG
>DATGAX010000226.1:0-3116 GCA_035312965.1 Acidimicrobiales bacterium | reverse complement strand
CCCCGTTGAGAGCCCGCATCTCGACCACGTAGCCGCCGCCCGGGATGAGCCCGGCCACCAGGATGCTGAGCGTGGTGAGCATGCTCCAGCGCATGCGGGACCGGACCAGCAACACCAGGCCGAGGTAGGCCGTGAACACGCAGCCGTGCGTCATGCCCACCACCACCAGAGCGGAGTGCAGACCGCCGGAGAGCTTGTAGCCGGCGAGGCCGACCACCCAGGCGACGCACAGCACCACGAAGAAGGTGGCCTCCCAGAACGCCACCTTGCGCAGCACCTTGACCATCCTCACCGACCGCCGAATCTAGTGATCGCGTGCAGCTGAGCGTCATCGCCACGGTGTTCCCGCTGATCTTCCTGGCCGAGCTGCCGGACAAGACCATGTTCGCCAGCCTGGTCCTGGCCACCCGGGGCCGTCCCCTGGCCGTGTGGGTCGGCGCCAGCCTGGCCTTCGCCGCGCACGTGGTGATCGCCGTCTCCATCGGGGTGGCCCTGTTCAACGTGCTGCCGCACCGGGTCGTGGAGATCGTGGTGGCCGCTCTCTTCGCCGCCGGCGCGCTGTACTCGTACCTGAGCCGCAATGCGACGGAAGGGGAGGAAGAGGCCCGGATCCGTTCGACCGGGGCGGCGCTGCTCAGCGCCGCCGGGGTCATCTTCCTGGCCGAATGGGGCGATCTGACGCAGATCCTCACCGCCAATCTGGCCGCTCGGTACCACAGCTGGCTCAGCGTCGCCGTCGGGGCCCAGGCCGCCCTCATGGCCGTGGCCGGGGTGGCGGTCCTCAGCGGGACGCACCTGCTGGCCCGCGTCCCCGTCAAGGTGTTGAGGCTGATCACGGCGGCGGTACTGCTGGTGCTGGCGGCATACACGTTGATCCAGGCCTTGTGAAGTACGGTTCGGCGGTGCGGATCGCGGCGTTCGATCTGGGCAGCAACTCCTTCCACCTGCTGATCGCCGACGCCCATCCGGACGGCACGTTCGAACCGGTCGGCACCGACAAGGAGATGCTCCGCCTCGGTTCGGCCGTGGCCGCCACCGGCGAGATCGGCCGGGTCGGGGCGTCCGCCGCGGTGGGCGTGATCCGCCGGTTCCGGGCCATGGCCGAGTCACAGAACGCCGACGAGATCGTCGCCTGCGCCACCGCCGCCTTCCGGGAAGCGGCCGACTCGCTGGCCGTGGTCGACCGCATCGAGTCCGAGGCCGGGGTCAAGGTCCGCGTGATCAGCGGGCGGGAGGAAGCCCGCCTCATATTCCGGGCCGTCCGGGCCAGTGTCCTCATCGACCCCGGACCGGCCCTGGCCCTCGACCTCGGCGGCGGGAGCCTCGAGGTCATGATCGGCGACGGGCGGGGTCTCGAATGGGCCACCAGCCTCAAGCTCGGGGTGGCCCGGCTGACGGCGGAGCAGGTGCGGTCCGACCCGTTGTCCACCGGCGACTGCCGCCGGGTCACCGCCGCCGTCACGAAGGCGGTCCAGCGGGTGCTGCCGGAGATCCAGCGCTTCCGGCCGCAAATGGCCATCGGCAGCAGCGGGACGCTCCAGACGCTCATCCGCCTGGCCGCCATGAGACGGACCGGTACCGTCCCGGCCAGCGTCAACCAGCTGTCGGTGGGCGGGCGCGAGATCGACTCCCTCCTCGACTGGCTGCTGGGCATGACCTCGGCGGAGCGGGCCGCACTGCCCGGGATCGACGCCCGCCGCGCCGACCTCCTGCCCACCGGAGCTCTCCTGCTGTCGGCGGTGCTCGAGCTGACCGGGATCGACGAGATCGTCGGCTGCGAATGGGCGTTGCGCGAAGGGATGGTCCTCCACGCCATAGGCCACCACTCCCGGACGGAGTGGGAGGCCGATCCCCGAGCCCTGCGCCGGGAGTCGGTGCTGGCGCTCTGCCGGCGCTACGGGTGGTCCGAAGCGCACTCGACCAAGGTGGCCCGCCTGGCGGTCGAGCTCTTCGACGGGATGTCGGCGGTGCACGACCTCTCCCCGGCCGATCGGGATCTGCTCGAATTCGGCGCCTTCCTGCACGACGTCGGCGAGTACGTGAGCAAGGACGCCCACGAGCGCCACACCGCCTACCTGATCGAGAACGGGCGCCTGCGGGGGTTCAGCCCCGCGGAGATCGACGTCCTCTCCTGCCTCGGCCGGTTCCACAAGCGGGGCACGCCGAAGACCTCGTTCGAGCCGTACGCCCGCCTCAAGGAGGCCCGGCAGCGCAAGGTGACCCAGCTGGTGGCCATCCTCCAGGTGGCCGACGGGCTGGACCGCAGCCACGGCGGGCCGGTGCGCGACGTCCACGTGTACGCCAACCGCGACGTGGTGGAGGTCGTGGTGGAAGCCGACGACGACATCGACCTGGAGATTTGGGGCCTGCGCCGCAAGCGGGACCTGTTCGAACGGGTCTTCGACTGCCGGCTCGACGTGGTGGACGCCCAGCTCGAACTGACCCTCGATCAGGACGACCGGGTGAGCCGGGTCGGCCACCGCCGTTAGCGGGACCGGCTCAGTTGCGGGCGACCTGCGACCAGGGAACCCCTTTGTCCACCCGAACATCACCCGGGAGACCGAGCACCCGCTCACCGACGATGTTGCGCATCACTTCGGAGGTCCCACCCTCGATCGAGTTGGCCCGGGACCGCAGGAAGTTGCGGGTCGCCGCCCCCATCTCGTTGGCGCCATCCGGGCGGCGCATCTCGTAGGAGTCGTAGAGCATCCCCTCGGCGCCGAGAAGGTCGACGCAGAAGGCGAAGATGCGCTTGTTGCCCTCGGCTCCGGCCAGCTTCCCGAGCGACCCCTCCGGACCGGGTGTGCCGGTGGCGGCGGCCGCGGTGGCCCGCATCCGGGTCATGCGCTGCACCTCGGAGTCGATCCACAGCCGCACCAGCTGGTCGCGCCGGACCGGGTTCCGCGCCGCGTCCGGCAACTCCTTCCAGATGGACACGGCCGAGGCGATGGGGCCCGAGCCGCGCGGCGGCGGGGTGCCGGCGATGGAGACCCGTTCGTTCATCAGCGTCACCAGCGCACCCCGCCACCCGTCGCCCACGTCGCTCAACCGTTCGGAGTCCGCCACCCGGACGTCGGTGAAGTACACCTCGTTGAACTCGGCGTCGCCGGTCATCT